>JAQCGR010000036.1 GCA_027619995.1 Pseudomonadota bacterium
AAAACACGTTTTTGGAATTCGAGTCATGGCCGAGATCGCAGATTCGACGCCATCATCCGGCATACCGAACTGGCCGGTCGGTCGGTCATCGATCTCGGCTGCGGCACGGGGGACCTGCTGCAGCATGCCATCGACAACGGCGTCGCACCGGCCCAATACGACGGACTCGACATCGTCGAGAGTTTCGTGGCCGAAGGCGCGGCGCGCGGCTTGCCCGGTCGGTTTCATTGTTGCGACGTGATCGAGGGCGGCTGGCCTATCGACAGCGCCGATTGGATCATCGCCAACGGGATATTCGCTTTGGCCCAGGCCGGTGATGGCTGGTGGGCGCGGTATCGCCGCCTGTCCGACAAGATGTGGAGCCATGCCGGGATCGGCATGGCCTATACAATCATTTCGACCAATTCGCCCAAGCGTAACGAAGACACGCGCTATTGCGACCCGGGCGAGGTCGTCAATGAGGCGATCGCCCGCTTTGGTGGGGCCGTTCTGCTCGATCATTCCTATCTTCCGAACGATTTTCTCCTGGTCGTCCGGAAGACGCGCTAGCCTGCGAGGGACGCCTAGGCCCAAAGGGGCGCCGGCCGATGATGACGAGTGTGTGGCGTTGAGCCGCGCTCTCCGTTAAAACAAATTGGCGATTCCCGCCTTCGCAGTTGCGGAATGATCCGTCTTCAATCGCGCGATTCTCTTGATTTCGCCAATCCGTTCCGCCCACCGGGTCCAAGTTCATGATCTCCATCGCCGAAATCGCCAGCTACGTGCCGGAAGGCTTCGAGTCGAATCTCGACAAGTTCGATAAATTCAATATCGGGCGCGAGTTCATCAACGAGAAGATCGGCGTCTACAAGGTCGCCCGCAAGGATGCGGCCCAGGAGACCTCGGACCTCTGCGTCGAGAGCTTCCGTCGCCTCGAAGCCAAGACGGATATCGATCCGTCGCAGGTCGACTGTATCGTCGTCTGTACCCAGAACCCGGACGGGCACGGCCTGCCGCACACCTCCGCCATCGTGCATGGAAAGCTGGGCCTGCCGACCCGCTGCGCCAGTTTCGATATTTCCCTGGGCTGCTCGGGCTATGTTTACAGCCTGTCCCTGGTGCGCGCCTTCATGGAAGCGAACGGGTTGAAGACCGGGCTGCTGTTCACCGCCGATCCCTATTCCAAGATCGTCGATCCCGACGACAAGAACACCGTCCTGCTGTTCGGCGACGCCGCCGCCGTGACCCTGCTATCGGCCGCGCCGAACGGCGCGAACGGCCATCTCGTGCCCAAGCGCTTTTCCTTCTGCAGCGACGGCTCGCTCTCGCCCGCTCTGTGCAACCGGGACGGCCGGCTGCACATGAACGGCCGGGCCGTTTTCATCTATTCCGCGACCACGGTGCCGGGCGAGATCACCGGCCTGGTCGAAAGCGCGGGGCTGACCTTCGACGATATCGATCTCTTCCTGCTGCATCAGGGCAGCCGATATATCGTCGAGACCATCCGCAAGCGTCTGAATCTGGTCGAGAACAAGGTGCCCTGCCGTCTCTGGGACCAGGGCAACACCGTCTCCTCCTCCATTCCCCTGCTGCTCGAAAACCATCTCCACGACGACGCCCTCCGGCGGCTGCTGCTTTGCGGCTTCGGGGTCGGGCTGTCCACGGCATGCGGGATCCTCGAGAGGCATACGGACTGATCCCGACGCGCGGCCAGGATAGGCAGGCCGCCGCTGGCATCGGAGAGAGGGGTGGCCGCGTTGTCTTTGTCCTGCCTTCCTTCGCCGGCGGCGGCGCCGAACGCGTCGTCGTTACGGTGGCCGGCGCATTGGCGCAACAGGGCCGCGACATTCACCTGATCGCCCTGAGCGGCGCCGGCCCCCTGGCGAGTCTCGCCCCTGCCGGCCTGCCCGTCCATGTCCTGGAGCGGCCCCGTGTGCGGCAGGCGCTGCCCACCCTGATCCGGACGATCCGCCGCCTGCGCCCGACCGTGCTCGTCTCCACCATCAGCCAGCTCAACCTCGCCGTCGCGGCGCTGCGCCCGGTCCTGCCGGCGAGCATGGCGGTCTATCTGCGCGAGACCAACACGCCCTCGCGCAATCTCGCCAATCTGCCACCCTTCGCCGGTCTGCTGATGCGAAGCGGCTACCGGATGCTCTATCCGAAGGCCACCGGCGTGGTGTGCAATGCCGGCATCGTCGCACAGGAGTTGGAACTGGATTTCCTGGTCGAACCGGCGCGCATCCACCGCATCGACAATCCGGTTGATATCGCCGGCCTGCGCACCCGCGCCCAGCCGGGTCGACGTACACCGGGGCCGGGCGCGCGCTTCGTCGCCGCCGGCCGCCTGACGCGCCAGAAAGGCTTCGATCGCCTGGTCGAGTGCTTCGCGCGGCATTCCCCCGACAGCCATCTGACGATCCTGGGCGAAGGCCCGGACGAATCCGCCTTGCGCCGGCGCATCGAAACCCTCGGTCTGGCGAAACGAATTTCGCTGGCCGGGTTCGAGCCGGAACCCTGGCGCGAATATGCCGGGGCCGACGCCTTCCTGCTGCCCTCGCGCTGGGAGGGCATGCCCAATGCCGCTCTCGAAGCCCTGGCCTGCGGCACGCCGGTGATCGCGACCCCGGAGGCCGGCGGCATCTCGGAGGTCGCCGAGGATGCCGCGCCCGGCGCGGTAACGGTCGCAGCCTGGGGCGAGGAGTTCGAGGCTGCCATGGCCACCGTCCTGGCCCAACCGCCATCCGCCGAACCGCGAGAGAGCCTGTTGCCCGAACGTTTTGCCCTCGAGTCGGTCATCCAATGCTGGGCCGCCTTGCTGGACCGCCGAAGCGCCGCGCCGTGACCGGCCGGCCGTTCAAGGTCCTCCATGTCATCACCGAGCTCGGTCTCGGCGGGGCGGAATCCATGCTGACCGGGATGTTGACCAAGGCGCCGGTGCTGGGCGTCCTCTCGGAGGTCGTCAGCCTGGTGCCCGGCGGCGCCAATCGCGACCGCCTTGCCGAAGCCGGGATCGCGGTTTCTGACCTGGGCCTCGACCGAGGCCGGCCCCGCCTCGGTGCCCTGCTCGCCTTGGCCGGACGCATCCGTGACAGCGGCGCCGATCTCGTCCAAGGCTGGATGTACCACGCAAATCTTGCGGCGACCCTCGCCGCCGCCCTGCCGATGGCGCCGCGTATCCCCGTGGTCTGGGGCATCCGCTGTTCGGATATGGACACCAGCCGCTATGGTTGGCAAATGCGCGCGGCGATCGCGGGCAGCGCCCGGCTGTCCGGTCGCCCCGCGGGGGTGATCGCCAATTCCCACGCGGGAATCGCGGCACATCGGGCCCTGGGCTTTCATCCGCGCCGTTTCGACTATATCGCCAACGGCTTGGACGCCGAACGGTTCCGGCCAGACCCAGTTGCACGTACAGACATGCGTACGCCCTTGAATCTGCCCACTCCCGACACACCCGTTCTGGCCGTCGTCGCCCGGGTCGATCCGATGAAGGATCATGGCAACTTTCTCGCCGCGCTCGACCGCCTGCCCGGCGCCGTCGGCCTGGCGATCGGCAAGGGCACCGAGGCGTTGCCGGACCGCCCCAATCTGCGCCGCCTGGGTCCACGCGCCGACGTCCCGCGCCTGCTCGCCGCTGCGGATTTCATCGTCAACAGTTCGGCCTTCGGCGAGGGCTTCTCGAACGCCCTGGCCGAAGGCATGGCCATGGGCTGCCCGGCCGTCGCCACCAATGTCGGTGATGCTCGGGTCATCGTCGGCGAGACCGGGCATATCGTGCCGCCCCGCGACCCCGCCGCCCTGGCCGCTGCCCTGGCCAAATTGATCGCCGAGGAGCCGGCCGCGCGCGAAGCCCGCCGCCTTGCGGCGCGCCGCCGGATCGAGACGGAATTCGCTCTCGACCGGGCCGCCGAGGCCTTCGCCGCGCTGCATCGGGAGATTTTGGCCGAAACCCGGGCGGGGATCCGGGCAGCCGGGCGATGAAGATCTGCCAGCTCTGCGCCGTCGATTTCACCATGCGCCATTTCCTGCCGCCGCTGATGGAGGGCATGCGCGCCGCCGGCCATGAAGTCGTCGGCCTGTGCAGCGACGGCCCCTTGCTGGGTCCGGTACGGGAGGCCGGCTTCCGAATCGAGACGGTCGAGATCGCGCGCAGCTACAACCTGCGCCGCCATATCGGCACCTACCGGAAGCTGGTCGCACTGTTCCGGCGCGAGGCCTTCGACATCGTCCATGTCCATACCCCCGTGGCCGCCCTGATCGGGCGACTGGCGGCGGCGCGCGCTGGTGTGCCCTGCATCGTCTACACGGCGCATGGCTTCTATTTTCACGACCATATGCCGGGGGCCAAGCGCCTGGCCCATATCGCCCTCGAATGGCTGGGCGGGCGCTTCACCCATGTCCTGTTCACCCAGGCGCGCGAGGATGCGGAGACGGCCCGGCGGCTGCGCCTGACCCGCGCGCGGGTGATCGAGGCGATTGGCAACGGCGTCGATCCCGCGCGGTTCGCCCCGCCCGCCGATCCCGCCGGGCACCGCGCCCGGATCCGCGCGGCCTTGGGTACGCCGGAAGACACTGTCGTCATCGCCGTCGTCGGACGGTTGGTGGCGGAAAAGGGCTATCCCGAACTGTTCGAGGCCATGGCCGGGCTGAATGCCGAACTCTGGGTCATCGGCGAGCGGCTGGCGAGTGATCATGCCTCGACCATCGACGAGAGCCTGGCCCGGATCGAACGCGACCCGGCCCTGGCCCAGCGCATCCGTTTGCTCGGCTACCGCGGCGATGTCGCGGACCTGCTGCAGGCCGCCGATATCTTCACCCTGCCGTCGCATCGCGAAGGCATGCCCCGTTCGATCATCGAAGCCATGGTCTGCGGCCTGCCGGTGGTGGCGACCGATATCCGCGGCAGCCGGGAAGAGGTCGTGCCGGACGAGACCGGGGCCCTGGTGCCGGTGCAGGACGCGCCCGCCCTGGCCGAAGCCCTGAGCCGACTTATCCGCGACCCCGCCCTGCGCGCCGCCCAGGGCGCGGCCGGCCGGAGCCGGGCCCTGGCCGAGTTCGACGAGGCGCGCGTGGTCGCGCGTCAGCTCGCCCTTCTGGGCCTGGCCTGATGCGCGTCGCGATCCTGGGCGCGAGCGGCAAGACGGGTCGCTATCTGGTTGCGTCCCTGTGCGACGCCGGGCACGAGACCGCCGCCCTGGGGCGCAGCGCCGAACGGCTGGCCGCCGTCGATCCCCGGGCCGAAAAGCGTCTCGCCGATATCGAGGATGCGGCGGGCCTGCGCGCCGCCCTGGCCGATGCCAGCCATGTCGTCAGCCTGGCCCATGCCCGCTTCGCCGCCCAGGTTCTGGCGGCTCTGCCGGAGCATTGCGAAAGAGTCGTTCTGACCGGTTCGACCCGGCGCTTCACCAACCTGCCCGATACCGCAGCCGATGGCGTGCGGGCCGGCGAAGCGGCCTTCAGCGCCGCAAAAAAGCCGGGCGTGATGCTGCATCCTTCGATGATCTACGGCGCGCCCGACGATCGCAATATCAACCGCCTCCTGCGCCTGCTGCGCCGCTGGCCGCGTTTCCTGCCGGTTCTTCTTCCCTTGCCCGACGGCGGTCGCCACAGCGTGCAGCCGGTCTTCGTCGACGATGTCGTCGCCGCCTTCGTCGGCGCCCTGACCCGGACCGAAGCCCCAGGCGAAGCAATCGTCCTGGCCGGCCCGGAGCCGATCTCCTATGCCCGGATGATCCGGGCCTGCGGCGCGGCGCTGGGCCGACGCGTCCGTATCCTGCCCGTCCCGGTCGCCCTGTTGGGCGGCGTCGCCCGAGGCGCGCGCCGGATCGGCCTCCCGGCGCCCTTCAACGAGGCCGAGTTGCGACGCGCGGCCGAGGACAAAGCCTTCGACATCGCGCCGATGACAGCGCGACTGGGTGTCGAACCCCGATCCTTCGAAGCCGGCCTCGCCGACAAGATTTCGCGCGGCTGGGGGTGATCCGGACACGCTTTCCGAGCGGCGCTTGCACCCCAGGGGCTATGAACTAAATTGCCCCGGCACCGACCCGTCATATCTTTCACCCCAACAAACGAAGCGCCATGCCCGATAGCGACCTTCAACCTGTCCGCCGTGCCCTGATTTCCGTCTCCGACAAGACCGGACTGGAGGATTTGGGCCGTGCCCTCGCTTCGGCGCGGGTCGAGATCCTGTCGACCGGCGGCACGGCGCGCGCGCTGCGCGAGGCGGGGATCGCCGTCGTCGAAGTCTCCGACCATACGGGCTTTCCCGAGATCATGGACGGACGGGTCAAGACACTGCAGCCAAGCATCCATGGCGGCATCCTGGCGCGGCGCGACGATGCCGGGCATCTGGCCGCGATGAAGGACCACGGGATCGCGCCGATCGATCTGGTCGTCATCAACCTCTATCCCTTCGAGGCGACGGTGGCCTCGAATGCGGACGAGGAAACCTGCGTCGAGAATATCGATATCGGCGGCCCGGCCCTGATCCGCGCCGCCGCCAAGAATCACGCCTTCGTCGCAGTGCTGACCGATCCCACCGACTATTCCGCCGCGATCCAGGAGATCGAGACCCGCGGCGGTTCCACCGGCCTGGCCCTGCGCAAATCCCTCGCGGCCAAGGCCTATGCCCGGACGGCGGCCTATGATTCCGCCATCGCCGCCTGGTTCGCCAAGCACCAGGGTGTCGCCTTTCCCGAGCGGCTGACCCTGGGCGGCCAGCTGCGCCAGACCCTGCGCTACGGCGAGAACCCCCATCAGAAGGCCGCCTTCTACAGCGATGGCAGCGACCGGCCCGGCGTCGCCACGGCATACCAGATCCAAGGCAAGGAGCTGAGCTACAACAATCTGAACGACGCCGATGCCGCCTTCGAACTGGTCGCCGAATTCGACACACCCGCCGTCGCGATCATCAAACATGCAAATCCTTGCGGCGTGGCCCTGGGCGCGACCCTGGCCGAGGCCTATGCCCGCGCCCTGGCCTGCGATCCGGTCAGCGCCTTCGGCGGCATCATCGCCGTCAACCGGCCGCTCGACCGCGCGACGGCCGAAGAGATCGGCAAACTCTTCGCCGAGGTCGTCCTGGCACCTGCGATCGACGCCGAGGCCCGCGCGGCCCTGGCCGGGAAGAAGAATCTGCGTCTGCTGGAAACCGGGGCCATGCCAGACCCCGCCTCCGAGCGCATGACCCTGCGCAGCCTGGCCGGCGGGTTGCTGGTGCAGACCCGGGATTCCGGCCGCGTGGCCGAAGCCGATCTGCGCGTGGTCACGAAACGCGCGCCCACCGACCGGGAAATGGCGGATATGCTCTTCGCGTTCCGCGTCGCCAAGCATGTCAAATCGAATGCCATCGTTTACGTCAAGGACGGGGCGACGGTGGGCGTCGGCGCGGGGCAGATGAGCCGCGTGGATTCGGCCCGCATCGCCGCCATCAAATCCAAGGAAGCGGCCGAGGCCGCGGGCGAGACGGGCAGCCGGACCGAGGGTTCGGCCGTCGCCTCCGACGCCTTCTTTCCCTTTGCCGACGGCCTGCTCGTGACGGCGGCGGCCGGGGCCACGGCGGTCATCCAGCCCGGCGGTTCGGTGCGCGACGACGAGGTCATCGCCGCCGCCGACGAGAAGGGCCTGGCCATGGTCTTCACTGGGATGCGCCACTTCCGGCACTAGTCCGCATCCTTGCCCGTGCCGGGGCCACCGCGCGCTACGCCGTGTCGGTCCTCGGCTCGCGCACCCCAAGAAGCAGGATCAGACCGGCGACGAGAAAGATCATGATCGTTGCCATGCCGGCGCGCTGGCTGTCGGCGATCAGGGTGACCCAACCCAGCACCATCGGCCCCATGAAGGTGGTCGCCTTGCCCGAGAGGGCGTAGAGGCCGAACATCTCCGCCGCCATATCGCGCGGCACGAGCCGCGCCATGAGCGAGCGGCTAGCCGCCTGGGCCGGGCCGAAGAAGATGCCCAGGCACAATCCCAATCCCCAGAACCAGTCTTTCGATTCGACGATCAGCAACCCCGTGCTGATCGCCATGATCGCGACCAGCGCGATGACGATTGTCCGTTTCGCGCCGATGGCGTCGTCGATCCAGGCGAAGCCGAAGGCGCCGAGCCCCGCCGTCAGGTTCAGCGCGATGCCGAACATCAGCACTTCCTCGAGCGCCATGCCGAAAGTGCCGGCGGCATAGATGCCGCCGAAAGCGAAGAGCGTGTTGAGCCCGTCGATATAGAGCATCCTCGCGATCAGATAGCGCAGCACCCCGCCATAGGAACGGAGATTGCGCAGGCTTTTCACCAGGGTTGAAAGGCCCTGGCGCACGGCCTTGCCCGCGCCCATGCCCGAGCGCAGCCGGTCCGGCGTCCAGAGAAAGATCGGCAGGGCGAACAGGGCGTACCAGAGAGCGCTGATCGGGCCCGAGGCGCGAACATCTTCAGCCATCGCCTCGTCGAGCCCGAAGGGTGCGGGATCGGCCTGGACGAAACCGAAAAGCACGATGAGCAGGCAGGCCAATCCGCCCGCATAGCCGGCGCCCCAGGCCCAGCCCGAAAGACGCCCCATCCGGTCGGGCGCGACGAGGTCGGGCAGCATGGCGTTGTAGAAGACGGTGGCCATCTCGAAGGCGGCGTTGACCACGCCGAAGACGATCAGGGCATAGAGCACGACCCCGGCCCCCGGCGTCTCGCCCTCGGGTGTCGGCGGCACGAACCAGAGCAGCGCGCAGCCCAGCACGCTGACCGCGGTGAAGAACAGCAGCCAGGGCTTGCGCCGGCCCGCGGCATCGGCGATCGCCCCCAGGGGCGGGCTGAGAATGGCGACCGCGAGAGCCGAGAGCGTGACCGCCATGCTCCACTGGGCCGTGCCGGTGGTGGCATCAGCCGCCACCGCCTGAGTGAAATAGGTCGCGAAGACGAAGGTCGTGATGACCGCCGGGATGGCCGAATTCGCCGTATCGTAGAGACACCACGCCAGGGTTGCCCGGCGCGAAGCGCCCGGCGGCCGTCCAGAGGCAGGCCGGGTAACCGGCCCCTTCATCGCTTGGCGCCGGTCATCGGGCGGCCCTTTTCACTGCGTGGCGAGGGTGCGGAGCTGGTGGCTCATCACCGTGAGCATGGACAGGTCGACCGTGTCGGAATCGCGCAGCTCGCTCAACAGTGACTCTGTCTGCTGGGCGGTCGCCGCCCGGCGGCTGTACCAGCCCTCGATCGCGCCGTCGCCATCGGCACCGTCCGACCCTTCGAGGACCTTCAAGGTCAGGGCCAGTTGATGGCCGAAGACATCGTCGACAATGGCGCCGACGGCCTGTTCCTGCCAGGTGTTCTCCGGGTCCAGCCCGCGCGCCGCAATACGCAGCCAGTGCATGCCGAAACGAGTGCCCAATTCGAAATAGATGCGGGCCACCGTCTCGACTGCGTAGTCATGGGCATTGGCCACACGCACCAGATCGCAAGCCGACAGCAGGATATCGAGCCCGGTCACCCGGCGCGCCAACGCCTCGGGCACGCCATCCTTGGTCAGGGCGACGATCTGCGCCTTGAGTTGGCGAGCGCGATCCTTCGGCACGATATCGGCCAGGCTGGCCTCGATCCGCTCGATACCGGGGGCATATTCGGCGATCGTTCCGGCGAGATCCAGCGGGTGGCCGCCGGCCTTGAGGAACCACAGGGTCGAGCGTTCGACCAGATGGCCGATATCGATCAACATCCGGGTTTGCAGGGCTGCGGGAACGTGATTGTCCAAATCCTCGATCTGGCTCCAGACCTCGCGCAGGCGAAAGATTTCCCGGGTCACGGCATAGGCCCGCGCGACGTCGCTGCCGCTGGCTCCCGTACGCGCCTCGAGTTCGAGAACGAAATGGGCGCCCACTCGGTTCACCATGCTGTTGACCACATGGGTCGCGATGATCTCGCGGCGCAGGCGATGGTTCTCGAGCGCGGCTTCGTATTGCTCGCCCAGAATTGTCGGGAAATAGCGATGCAGATCGTTGATGAGCTGCGGATCGTCGGGCAGATCGGAGGCCAGCAATTCCCGATTGAGGGCAATCTTGCCGTAGGACAGCAGGACGGCGATCTCCGGCCGGGTCAGGCCGCGATCAAGTTCCCTGCGCTCCTGAATCGTCTCTTCGCTGGGCAGGAACTCGATGGCACGATCGAGCTGTCCGGTCCGTTCGAGCGCGCGCATGAAGCGCGCATGGCGGTCGAGCAGATCGCTCGCCTGCGCCGACATGACGGAGATCGACTGGCTCTGCTGGTAGTTGCCGCGCAGGACCAGGGCCGCGACCTCATCGGTCATGCCCTCGAGCAATGCGTTTCGCTGCTTCAGGGTCATGTCGCCGCTTTGGACGACATCGCCGAGCAGGATCTTGATATTGACCTCGTGGTCGGAGGCGTCGACCCCGCCTGAGTTGTCGACCGCATCCATGTTGATCCGGCCGCCCGCCAGCGCGAACTCGATCCGGCCCCGTTGGGTGACGCCCAGATTGGCACCTTCGCCGATCACCTTGGCTCGAATCTCGTCGCCGTTCACGCGAATCGCGTCATTCGCCCGGTCGTCCGCATCCTCCTGACTCTCGCCGCTCGATTTCACATAGGTGCCGATGCCCCCGAACCAGAGCAGATCGACATCGGCCTTGAGGATCGCGTTCAACAGAATCTGGGGCGGAACCGCATCGTCCTTGATGCCAAAGAGCTTCTTGATTTCGGGCGTGAGCTTGATCGACTTGAGCGACCGGTCGAAGACGCCGCCGCCCTTCGAGATCGCCTTCGAATCGTAGTCCGACCAGCTCGATCGCGGCAGATCGAAGAGGCGCCGCCGTTCCTTCAGCCCGGTCGCCGGTTCCGGGTCCGGATCGATGAAGATATGCAGATGGTTAAAGGCCGCAACCAGACGGATATGGTTAGAGAGCAGCATGCCGTTGCCGAAGACGTCGCCGGACATGTCGCCGACGCCGGCCACAGTAAAATCCTCGGCCTGGATATTCTTATCCGTTTCGCGGAAATGGCGTTTGACCGCCTCCCATGCGCCGCGCGCGGTGATCGCCATCGCCTTGTGGTCGTAACCGGCCGACCCGCCCGAGGCGAAGGCGTCGCCCAGCCAATAGCCGTATTCGGCCGCCACCCCGTTGGCGATATCCGAAAAGGTCGCCGTGCCCTTGTCCGCCGCGGCGACGATATAAGGATCGTCGGAATCGAGACGCACCACGTCGGGCGGCGTCACGATTTCGGTGCCCTGATAATTGTCGGTGAGATCGAGCATCCCGCGAATCAGGGTCTTGTAACAGGCGACGACCTCTTCCATCAGGGCCTCACGTCCGCCTTCCGACGGCGGGCGTTTGACCACGAATCCGCCCTTGGCGCCCACCGGCACGATCAGGGCGTTCTTGACCATCTGCGCCTTCATCAGGCCCAGGACTTCGGTGCGGAAATCCTCCGGCCGATCCGACCAGCGGATGCCGCCGCGCGCGACCTCGCCACCGCGCAGATGGATCGCCTCGACCCGCGGCGAATAGATCCAGATCTCCCGCCAGGGCTGCGGCCGCGGCAGATCGGTCACCTGTCCGCTGTCCAGCTTGAAGGCGATATAGGGCTTGGGTTCGCCCTCGGCGTTCCGCTGGTAAAAATTGGTCCGCAGGGTCGATTGCACGAGGTTGAGATAGCGGCGGAGGATGCGGTCCTCGTCGAGACTGGCGACCTTGTCGAGGCCCGCTTCGAACCGCGCCGCGATATCTTCGGCCCGGTTATCCGCGCCCGTCTGCGCCGCCGGATCGAACCGGGTCTTGAACAGATCGATCAGCAGGCCCGCCATCTTGGCATGCCGGGTCAGGGTTTGTGACAGATAGGCCTGGGAAAAAGTGATGCGCGCCTGCTGGAGATAGCGGGTATAGCCGCACAGGATCGCCACCTCGCGCCAGGTCAGCCCGGCGCGCACGACCAGGCGGTTCAGGGTGTCGTCCTCCAGCGCGCCGTGCCAGACATGGGCGAAGGCATCCTGGAAATTGGCGCGCATGGTGGCGAGGTCGATCTCGGCCTCCGGCGCGATCAGCAGGAAATCATGGATGAAGACATGGGTCCCGGAATCGGCGGCATCGACCGTATAGGGATGCTCGGTGATGACCTGGAAGCCCATATTCTCGAGCATCGGCAGGATGTCCGAGAGGGGCACCGGCTCGCCCCCGTGATAGACCTTGAAATGCACCACACCGGCCGGCGCATCGACCCGGTGATAGAGATTCATCGCGATGGCGGCGCCATCCGCGATCTCCTCCATCCGTTCGATATCGTTGACCGCCGTCTGGGCGCTGAAGGCATGCTGGAAGCCCGGCTCGAAGGCATCGCCGTAGCGGTCGAACAGCTCATGCCCGCGCGCTTCGCCCATGCGTTCGATGAGCGCGTCGCGCAGATCGTCCGTCCAGTTGCGGCTGGCCACGACCAGCCTGTCCTCGATCTGCTGGACGTCGATCTCGGCATCGGCGCCGCGGGGCGCGCGCAGGATGTAGTGGATCCGCGCCATGGGCTGATCTGAAACCTGGGTCGTGAACTCCGCCGCCTCGCCCTTGAACGCGGCGAGCAGGATCTCCTCGATGCGCTGGCGCAGATTCGTGCTGTAGCGTTCACGCGGCACGTAGACCAGGCAGGAATAGAAGCGGGCATAGGTGTCCTGGCGCACGAAGAGGCGGATGCGCTGGCGCTCTTCCAGATGCAGGACGCCATGGGCGATCTCGAACAGCTGGTCCGTTGAGATCTGGAACAACTCGTCGCGCGGATAGGTCTCCAGGATGTTGAGCATCGCCTTGGCGTTATGGCTTGCCGAAGCGAAACGCGACCGTTCCATCACCCGGTCGACCTTCTTGCGCAGAAGTGGGATCTCGCGCGGATTGCGGTTATAGGCGGAGGAAGTGAACAGGCCGATGAAGCGGCGCTCGCCCGTCACATTGCCGTCCTGATCGAACCGGCGAACCCCGATGTAGTCCATGTAGACGTTGCGGTGGACGGTCGAACGGGTGCTCGCCTTGGTGATGATAAGAAGGTGCTTGCGCCGCGCGAATTCGGCGGCATCGCGCGCCAGGGCCGACTTATGGCGTAGTGCCGAATCGACCGAAACCTCGCGCAACACGCCGAGGCCGGAAGCCGTATCGATTTTGAGGAAATCCTTGTCGTCTTTTTGCACAAGCTTGTAGTCGCGCACGCCGAGCAAGGTGAAGTTGTCGTTGTAGATCCATTCGAGAAAGGCGATGCCCTCCTCGAGTTCGCCGCTGGCGATGGGCGGCGGATCGGCGCGCAGATCCTCCACCAGATCGGCGATGCGTCCGCGCATCTCGGGCCAATCTTCGACCGAGGTGCGCACATCGTCGAGCACATGGGCGATCTGGGCATGGAGGGCTTCGAGAGCATCGGCGGACCCGCGCTGGTCTATTTCGACATGCACGATGGATTCGGCGGTGGAGCCATCCCCGTCCGACCCGGGCTCCAGGACATCCTGCAGCGCACCGGCGTCGTCCCGTGCCACCCGGACGATCGGATGGATGAGGAGATGGACGGTGAGCTGATCCCTGTTCAGCCCGTTGACCACCGAGTCGACGATGAAGGGCATGTCGTCGGTGACAATCTCAATCACGGTATGGGTCGAATGCCAGCCATGGGATTCGTGGATCGGGTTGTAGACCCGGATCTTCGGTCCCGGCTCGTCGCGCAGCCTGGCATGGCCCCACATCGAAATGACCGCGCCGTAGAGATCGTCGAGCGTCGGCTCAAGCAGAAATTCGGTCGCGACATCGGCGAGGAACTGGCGGGTAAACCGTTCGACCCGGGCGGCATCGCCCTTGAGATTCGCGCGAATTTGGCCGATCAGCCGTTCGATAACTTCGTCGCGCAGATCTTGGCCTAGGGCAGGCATGACTGGCATCCTCTCATGGTTGCCGGACAAGGGTCTTAGACCCAAGCTAACTTATGGTAAATTAAGAGCAAGTGCCGGTTTCGAATCCGGTCTGCGATTTCAGACGATTCGCAGATCCCGGTCGAGCGTGGACAGAACCCGGTTGCCGGTTTGGGTGACGACGACGGTCTCGCTCACCCCGACGGTGAAGACGCCGTAGTCGCGCAGGGCCGGCGGAATGTGGAAGACCATGCCGCATTCGATCGGCACATCGACCCTGTGATAGAGCGACAACACGTTGCCCTCGCCCCAATCGGGCGCGAAGGAGATGCCGATCGAATAGCCGCTGCGCTTTCGGAAATTCTCGGTGAAGCCGTGACGGTCGACGACCGCCTGGCAAGCGCCGTGAACCTCGGCGCAGGTCGCGCCCGGGCGCAGCGCGGCGAGGGCGGCGTCGAGCGCCTCCAGGCAGCAATCCATCATGCGCCGGGCCAGATCGGGCGGCTGGCCCAGCCAGGCCGAGCGCCACAGGGTTGCGTGATATCGATCGTGGCAGCCGGCCATTTCCAGAATGATCGGGTCGCCGGGCGCCAGACGGCGGCGGCGCCAAGTGCCGTGGGGCACGCCCGAGCGCGGACCCGAGGCAACCAGCGGTTCCATGCCCAGATATTCGCTACCCGCCGCGATCACCGCGCCCATCATCGCGCCGACCACGTCATTCTCGCTGGCCCCGGCGCGGACCGCATCGAGACCGGCGGCGATACCGGCCTGAGCATAGCCGGCGGCGGTTTCGATCTTCGCGATCTCAGCCGGCGATTTCACCGCGCGGTGCGTCTCGACCAGACGCGAGCCGTCGCCGACCTCGCCCAGGGCGGCGAGCAGGGCCTTGTATACCGCGATGGGCAGGAACCAGGCCCGTTCGTCGATGGCGATGCGCTTGCCGCCCCAGCCCCGCGCCTGGACGGTGTCGACGAGCACCCGCACGGGATCGGCATCGTCGGCATAAGGTTCGATCTGCCGGAGATGGCTCTTGGCGATCAGGTTCAGGGCTTCGAGCGCGCGGACGACGAAGACCGCCTCGCCCTCGGCCGGCAGCAGCAGGGCCTGGAAGGTGTAGTAGCCGGGAGTCTGCTGGCCGGTCAGCCAGAAGATATTTTCCGGCCCCGTCACCATGAGGATATCGATATCGCGCGCGGCGAGGTCGCCGCGCACCAGGGCCTGACGGCGGTCGAATTCGGCCGCGTCGAAGACCGCTTCGCAGCCGGGCACGACCCGGTCGAGACCGGGAATCATGTCGATGCGGGAAACGGTCCCGCGCCTCGCAACATATGGCGCGCCACGTCCTCGTAGATCAGCACGGCGCGCACAAGCTCCTCCTCGGGCACGAATTCGTCGGGTTTGTGGGCAACATCGATCGAGCCCGGGCCGATCACCACCCCCTGGGCCCCGATGGCGCGGAAATGAACCAGATCGCACCCGCCCAGGAATCCCGAGAGCGGCGTCTCCCGCCCGTTATGGAGATGGCAGGCATGCTGAGCCGCGCCGACGATCGGATGGCCCGCATCGGTTTCCGTCGCCGGCCCGGTCGTCGGCTTCCATTCGACGATCTCCATCGCCGTGCCGGCCTCGCCGGCGGCACGGGCCACCAGTTCCTCGAGCGAGCGGCGGACGGCCACCTCGTCTTCGCCCGGCACCATGCGACGGTCGAGGCCGAAGGTGCAGGAATCGGGCACGATATTGTCGGCATGGCCGCCATTGGCCCGAGTCACGGTCAGGCTGGGATGGCCGACCAGGGGATGGGAAGGGCCGGTTTTGAGGCGGGCATGTTCCGCCTCGATCAGGCGGAGCAGGGGCGTCGATTTGAGGATCGCATTGACCCCTGCATCGGGAATGCCGGAATGGGCGGTCGCTCCGCGGACCCGGACGATGGGCCGCAGGCTGCCCTTATGCGCGGTCACGGTGGTCAGCGAGGTCGGCTCTCCGATCACGCAATAATCGATCGCCGGCGCCGTTTCGCGATAGGCCTTGGCACCTCGACTCTGGGTTTCCTCATCGGCCACGAAGACGCCAAGCAGGGTGCCCGACCAACCCTCGCGGGCGGCGATCAGGCGGCGCATCGCCTCCAGCATGGCCACCAGGGGGCCCTTGGCGTCGCAGGCCCCGCGCGCGAAAAGCCTGGCGCCATCCGCGCGCAGGCGAAATGGATCGCTGGTCCAGCCGTCGCCCGCCGGTACCACGTCGAGATGGGTGTTGAAGGCGAAGGTCGGGCCGGGGCCGTTCTCGAAAATACCGGCGACATTGACCCGGCCCGGTTCGAACTCGACCGCCTCGGCGCGGCAGCCCATGGCCTGCAGTTCGGCCAGAACGAAACCCGCCGCCTCCCGCTCGCGGCCCGGCGGGTTCTGCGTGTCGAAACGCACGAGATTGTCGAGCGCCGCCTTCAGGCGGCCGGAATCGGGCGCGGAATTGGGTGCGGTTCCAGTCATCGTCATCCTCGCTTGCGGCTCCCTCAAGCCAGGCCGAATAGGCTGCGATTCCAGCGAGTGTGACACTGCCGCCACGGCCGGTCCATCGCTCGCGGACCCGACCGGTTGCGGCGGCTGACAGATATCCTGCCATGAAGTTTTCCCATCGCCTCCACAAGGCTGCCGCCGGGCCAGGATTTCCTGACCGTTGTCGCATGGGATGAAATGGCGGGGAGGCGATGCAGATGACGATTTCCAGGACGGAGACGAAACCCGGTCAGACCAGGCCGCAGAATGCCGGACGGCGGCCCGCCTATCTGCCCGCCGCCGCCGTGGTCCTTCTGTTCGGTGCTTTGATCCTGGGCGCTATCGGAAGCGCCGAGGGCGCGGTTCTTTCGACGGAATCGGTCGAGACTGCGGCCTGACCGGCAGCAGACGGGCGCGGCGGGTCGTAAAGACCGCCAGCGGCCGCAGGTGAGTTTGAAATGACATCGGCGTCGATTCGCGGAGATGCCGCGAAGATATTGGAGCGGGAGACGGGAGTTGAACCCGCGACCCTCACGTTGGCAACGTGATGCTCTACCTCTGAGCTACTCCCGCAAGAGCGCATGGAATATAGAGATGCCGGCGCGCTTTGCAAGCCTTGAGACGCTACCCCGCGCTTGAGCGATTTCCGGCGAACGGCTAGGTATGCGCCATGCCTGCTCGCCCCGAAGATCTGTTCGCCCGTCTCGACGCCCTGGGTATCGCGACCGCGACCCATGACCACCCACCGCTCTTCACCGTGGAGGACAGCAAGCGCCTGCGCGGCGATCTGCCCGGCGGCCATTGCAAGAACCTCTTCCTCAAGGACAAGCGGGGCGAGTTGTTCCTCGCCGTGGTCCTGGAAGACCGGCGCATCGATCTGAAATGGCTGTCCAAGCGGGTGGACGCGCGCAACCTCTCGTTCGCCAAGGCGGAGCTGTTGTAAGAGATATTGGGCGTCACCCCCGGCGCGGTCACGCCTTTCGCGGCGATCAACGACACGGAGGGACGCGTGCGAATCCTGTTCGACCGGGCCATGTTGGCGCGCGCGCCGCTCAACTATCACCCCCTGGCCAACGACCGGACCACGGCCATCGAACCGGCCGATCTGGTACGCTTTCTCGAAGCGACCGGCCACCGGCCCGAAATCGTCGATTTCGACGCGGCCGAGCCGGATGGCGGGGCTGGTCCGGCACCCGCCTCGAACGGCTAGCCGGGCTTGCCTCCGAGGCGGGGAACCGCCATTTAAGGGGCTTGGGAACCGCAAGGGACTGCGAATAACATGGAAACGATCATCGGGGGCGGCGCGATGGGCGCGGGCGGCGGGCCGAACGGCGCCGTCATCAAGGACAGCGACACCGAGAACTTCCTGACGGATGTCATCGAGGCGTCGAGCGTAACCCCGGTCATCGTCGACTTCTGGGCGCCGTGGTGCGAGCCCTGCAAGCAACTCGGTCCGACGATCGAGAAGGTGGTCAAGGCCGCCGGCGGCGCGGTCCGCTTGGTCAAGATCAATATCGACGAGAACCAGCCCCTCGCCCAGCAGATGCGCATCCAGTCCATCCCGGCGGTCTATGCCTTCGTGGACGGCCAACCGGTCGACGGCTTCACGGGCGCCCTCCCGGAAAGCCAGATCCAGGCCTTCGTCGCCAATCTGACCGGCGGTGCGGGCGACGCCGGTCCCTCGCCCGTCGAAGCGGCGATGGAGCAGGCCAAGGGCGCGCTGGACGCGGGCGACGGCGCCACTGCCGCCGCGATCTACGGCCAGGTGCTTCAGCATGAGCCCGACAATCTGGCGGCGGCCGCCGGCCTGGCGCGCTGCGCCATTGCGGCCGGCGATTTCGAGCAGGCCCGGGC
>JAQCGR010000373.1 GCA_027619995.1 Pseudomonadota bacterium
AGGCTCACATGCCAACAGACAAAACGGAATCCCAAATCGGATTCTTTTGTTCCGATCAATCCACTAGCAGGACCGAGGCCGCTATCGTCGCGCGCGCGCCGCTTTCGCATAGAACGATGTAGCGGTGGCTGGGCGAAAGAGTGTCCAGGCGCGCCGGTAATTCGCCCAGGTAGATATTCTGCGCGCCTGGAATCATGCCCGACTCGGTTTCTGCCTGGCGTCTCACGTCGAGCAACTTCCAATCTGCGGAGGGGCCGGAACCGGATTGATCGATCCGTTCGGCGACCTCATCGGCGTCGATTGTAGAGACTGCGCGAAAGGCGCGTCCGGACGCGGCCCAAGCCGGCAGCGACGTGGTCAGGGCACCGACGGTTCCATCGAAGCCCATGCGCAGAAGGTGGCGCTCCGCCTGTTGTGCTTGATCCGGACCATCGGCGATCAGGACCAGATCGCGATCCGGATCGATAAGCCAACCTGCGAAGGCAGGCAACATATCGGTCGGAATCGCCAGACTGCCCGGCAGATGCCCACCCAGGAACGCAGTCGCGCCTCGAATATCCAGAAGAACCCGGCGATCGCCGCCGTCGTCGATATCTGCGATCGCCAGAGGGCGTGGCATGAGGACGCGCGGAACGGCATCTTCGCCTTCGAGATTCAGACGTTCCATCCTGCGGAAATATGGCGGTTGATCGTGCTGTTCTCGGAGCTTCTTCGCGATGAACGTATCGCGCTCGGAGATAGCCAACATGGGATTGTTGCGTCGCTCGTGTCCGAGGGTCGAAAACTCTCGATCCGCCATGTTGTCGCCGCAGACCGATCCTGCGCCATGTGCGGGGTAGAGGATGGCCTGATCGCCGAGCGATAGGATTTTGCGAAGACTGTCATATAAAAGACCGGCCACCTCCTCGGCACGGTCGGGGTAGAAATCAGTCCGCCCGACATCGCCGACAAACAGAGCGTCGCCGGTGAATACGCCCACTGCGCCGTCGCCGAACTCTTCGTCGAAAATGGCGACGGATATGCTGTCGAAGGTGTGGCCGGGCGTTTCCAGCACCTCGATACGCATATGATCGAGAGTAAAAGCGGCGCCTTCGCGAACGGTTTCTGCGTGGCGGACCTCGCCATCGGCATTCGGTCCGTGATGCACGGTCGCGCCAGTCATGGCGGCCAGCATCGGTGCGCCGGAAATCAGATCCTCGTTGCGGTGGGTTTCGAAAATCCGGGTGATGCGGCAGCCGCGTGCACGGGCCATTTCGATATAGATTTCGCAGTCGCGCCGTGGGTCGATAACGGCCGCTTGCGTCTTGGAGCCGACAAGATACGAAAGATGCGCAAGACCGTCGGACTTGATCGTCGCGATGAACACAATGCCTCCTCGCGCTCGAATGGAACGGAATCGTGGCTCAGCGCCAGTGTTCGTCCATTCTCACCCGAGAAACGGGAGGCCTGCGTTAACCTATGAAACAGAAGGCCTGTCGTATGGCTACCGAACGGGTTCAGCCGGCCGCTTTCATCGCCGCGAAGGCCCGGTCGACATCGGCCTTGAGATCTTCGAGATCCTCGAGTCCGGTGTGGAAGCGGACGACGCGGCCGGTTTCGGTCCAGGGTACGGCGGTGCGCGATTTGGCGAGATTGGCCGGCAGGACCAGGCTTTCGAAGCCGCCCCAACTGGCTCCCAGACCGTGCAACTCCAGCGCGTCGAAAAACGCCGCGAAGCCGGCATCGGAACAGGGTTCGAAGATCGTGCCGAAAAGGCCGGACGCGCCGGTGAAATCGCGCTTCCACAACGCGTGGTCAGGATGATCCTCCAGCGCCGGATGCAAGATTCGTTTGACTTCGGGCCGGTCGCGCAGCCAGCGGGCCATCTCCAGGCCGGCCGCCATGTGGTGGCGCAGGCGGACGGCCATCGTCCGCATACCGCGCAGGGTCAGGTAGACGTCGTCCGGCCCGGCCGTGTTGCCCAGGCGGCGGACTGTATCGCGGACCGCATCGCGGTCCTCCTCGCCCATAGCGATAATGCCCATCATCGCGTCGGAATGGCCGACCTGATACTTGGTCGCGGCATAGACCACGACATTCACGCCCTTGGTGATCGGCTTGAAATAGATCGGCGTCGCCCAGGTGTTGTCGATGATCGTCTTGACCCCGCGGGCGCGGGCGACTTCGGCGATCGCCGGCACGTCCTGGATATCGAAGCTATGGGAGCCCGGCGACTCCATATAGATGACCTTGGTATTCGGGCGGATCAGGCGTTCGATTTCGGCGCCGATATGCGGATCGTAATATTCCGTCTCGACGCCGAAGCGGCCGAGAACTGAATTGCAGAAGGTACGCGTCGGCTCGTAGGCGCTGTCGCTGACCAGGATGTGGCTGCCTGCCTCGACGAAGGCGAGGAGGGCGCAGCTGACCGCGGCCAGGCCCGAAGACACGCTGATCGCATGATCCGTATGGTCGAGGGCGGCCGATAGTTCGTCCAGCGCCCGCGTCGTCGGCGTGCCGTAGCGACCGTATCGATAGCCGTCATAGCCGGGCTTTCGGGATTCCTCGAAGGCCGCGTAGCTCGGCGAGAGGATGGTCGAGGCATGATAGACGGGCGGGTTGACGATGCCGTGATTGGCGGCAGGGTCGCGTCCCGCAGTGGTCAGGACGGTGTTCTCGCCGCGCGGGCCGGACGAAGGCTTTTTGGCCATTTCGGATAATTCCCCCTCGAATAGATATCTGCACGCTCATACGGCGGCACGGTTGCCATGTCACCTCGGTTGGCGGCTCGCATAGAGAGCGCTATCCGCTTAGGGATCCAGCCGGCTCAAATCCGCGACGAATTGACGAAGTGCGTCCTGGAGGGCAAGGCTCAAGGTATCCGCGAAGGCCCAGTGATCAGCCCCCATTAGGTGGTCCGGTTAGAATGTTAGTGCATTGCTTCCTCCTTGGCCATTGCCGCCT
>JAQCGR010000374.1 GCA_027619995.1 Pseudomonadota bacterium
TGGTGCTGGCGGAACATCTTCTGGCGCGGGCGCCGGGGGCGCATGTCGCCCTGCTGGCTCGGGACATGTCTTCCGCCGGGCGGGCGGAGCGAATAGCGGCGCTGGGCCCGCGCGCGGTCGCGACGTCAGTCGATCTGACCGATGGACCAGCGGTCGAAGCGGCGGTCGCGGCTCTGCGCGGGCGTTTCGGTCCGGTGCGCGGTGTCGTCCATGCGGCGGGGGTGATGCGCGACGGTTTGGTCGCGCGCCTCGACAAGGTGGATTTCGCGGCGGTGGCGGATCCGAAGGCGCTGGGCGCGCGCCATCTCGATACGGCGACCCAGGACGATCCGCTCGACTGGTTCGTCCTCTATTCCTCCCTGGTCGGTGAGGTCGGCAATCCCGGTCAGGCCGCCTATGGCTATGCCAACGGATGGCTCGACGCTTTTGCCGAGGAGCGGTCCGGGCCGGGCCGCAGCGTTTCGATCCTCTGGCCCTATTGGGCCGATGGCGGCATGACGGCCGATCCCGAGGCGATCGCCCAGGCGCGAGCGGCGCATGGCTTGTTGCCGCTGTCCCAGGCCGCCGGATTGCGCGCCTTCGAAGCCGCGCTCGCCGCCGAGGAGTCGCGGCTGCTGGTGGCGCAGGGCGATCCGGTCCGCCTGTCCGAAGCGCTGGAAGATCGAGACGGCGCACAGCCGCCGCCCGCGAGAATGGCCCCGGAAGCGATGCCGGACGGGGTCGTGGCCGCGCTGATCGCGCATCTGCGCCAAGTCGTCGCGGAAGTCTGTGGCAGGCCGCTGGATGTGGTCGGTGCGGAGACGGGCTTCGAGTCCCTTGGGATCGATTCCCTGGCGGTGCTCGGCCTGACCGATCGGCTGGAGCGCGACTTCGGCACCCTGTCCAAGACCCTGTTCTATCAATTCGCGACCGTCCGCGAGCTGGCGACCCATCTGATCGAGCGGCATGGCGAGGCTGTCGCGGGTTGGGCGGGGACGGCGCTCCCCTCGGCGATGCCCGTTGCCGCTTCGCCCGCCCCGTCCGTGGCAAAGCAGATGATGGCTGCGGCCCCTCGGCCGGAGAGCGATGCCATCGCGATCATCGGCTTGGCGGGCCGCTATCCCGGGGCGGCGGATCTCGACGGTTTCTGGACGAGTCTGGCCGAAGGGCGCGATCTGATTCGGGACCTGCCGGCGGAACGCTGGGGCGGCGCGGTGCCCCCGGCCGTGAAGCCCGGAGAGAAGGGCGGCAGCTATGCTCGCTGGGGCAGCTTCCTCGACGATATCGATCTGTTCGATCCGCTGTTCTTCCGCATGTCGCCGCGCGAGGCGGCCCTGCTCGACCCGCAGGAGCGGCTGTTCCTGCAGACCGCCTGGCATCTGTTCGAGGATGCGGCCATCGACCCGTCCACCCTGCGCGGCGCGCCCTGCGGCGTCTTCGTCGGGGTGATGTGGGGCGAGTACCAACTCTACGGCCCTGCCTTGCCGCCGGGGGGCGAGCGGCCCAGCGCGTCCTATGCCTCGATCGCCAACCGGGTCAGCTTCGGCTTCGATTTTGCGGGGCCGAGCCTGGCGGTGGACACGATGTGCTCCTCCTCTCTCACCGCCATCCATCTGGCCTGCGAGGCGATCCGCTCCGGCGATTGCACGATGGCGGTCGCGGGCGGCGTCAATCTGGCGCCCCATCCGAACAAATGGGTGCTGCTGTCCCAGGGCCGCTTTGCCGCGACCGACGGACGCTGCCGGGCCTTCGGCGCGGGCGGCGACGGATACGTGCCCGGCGAGGGAGTTGGGGCCGTGCTGCTCAAGCCCTTGGCGGATGCCCAGCGCGACGGCGACCGGATCTGGGGTGTGATCCGGGGTTCGGCCGTCAATCACGGCGGGCGCAGCAATGCCTATACCGTGCCCAATCCGCGCGCGCAGTCCGCGGTGATCGCCAAGGCGATGGCGCGCGCCGGGGTGCCGGCGGAGAGCATCTCCTATATCGAGGCCCATGGCACCGGCACGGCGCTGGGCGATCCGATCGAAGTGGCCGGGCTCGCCACGGCCTTCGGCGAGGGTCTGCCGGCCGGTTCCATCGCGCTTGGCTCGGTCAAATCCAATATCGGCCATCTCGAATCGGCGGCCGGAATCGCGGCCCTGACCAAGGTGCTGCTGCAGATGCGCGCGGGCGAGATCGCGCCGAGCCTGCATGCCGAACCGCCCAATCCCGATATCGATTTCGCGGCGACCCCGTTCCAGGTCGCGACCCGCCGCCGCCCCTGGCCTGCCCGGAACGGGACGCCGCGGCGCGCCGGCATCAGCGGTTTCGGCGCGGGCGGGGCGAATGCCCATCTGGTCATAGAAGCGCCGCCGCTGGTCGCGGTGGCAGAGGATGTGCCGGGGCCGCAGGTCGTGCTGCTCTCCGCGCGCACTGCCCCGGCCCTCGATCGGTTGATCGACACCTATATCGACTGGCTGGACGCGAAACCGGATGGCGTCCGCCTGGCCGATATAGGTGTCCCCAGCCAGACCGGCCGGCAGGCCCAGGACGAAAGACTGGCCATCGTCGCGGGATCGCTCGACGAATTGGCGAAACTGCTCCGTACCGCCAAGGCGGGCGGATCGGACCCGCACATAACGCGCGGCGGTCCGGGCGCGGGCGGCGCCTTGCGCGCGCTGCTCGATGGCGCGGATGGCGCGGCCTTCGTCGAAAGCCTGATTGCGAAACGCGACCTCGCCAAGATCGCCCAGCTCTGGGCGACGGGATACGCGGTGGATTGGCCCGCTCTGGCTTCCGGCGCCGCGCGGCGCATCGGCCTGCCGCTCTATTCTTTCGATCGCCTGCGTTGCTGGGTCGATGCGCCTGCCGGAATTCATTCGGGCGATGCGGCGCCTTCTGAATTGCCCGCGCCGTCTTCGCGCCCTGCGCTTCTCCTTCCCGAGTGGGTTCCGTCGTCTCCGCCGGAGGGCCCGGCG
>JAQCGR010000375.1 GCA_027619995.1 Pseudomonadota bacterium
CCCCCGCACCGCCTTCAAGCCGGTCCGAGCCGCCAAAACCGTAAAAAACATCCTCGCCAGACGTCCCCACCAACCGCTCTGAAGAGGACGTGCCGGGCACGAGTCCATCAGGATTGACAACATAGAGTTCGACACTCGCTGCCGCGGTTCCACCCTGCCCGTCCTCGACGGTGTAGTCGAAGGACCCCGCCCCCTCGAAATTCTCGGTGGCTTGGAATCGCACGGACCCGTCGACCGTAAGCGACACGGTGCCGCCAGTCGCATTGCCGACGGATCCAATCGTCAGGATGTCTCCATCGACATCCGTGTCGTTGGCCAGAAGTGCGCTCGCCAGGAAGACATGATCGGGCCCGACGGCCACAAGGCTTTCGTCCGCGGTGGCGACCGGCCGATCATTCACACCCGATACCGTGATGCTGACGGTCGCCGGGTCCGAGCTGCCCGCGCCATCACTCACCACGTAGGAGAACGCATCCGTCCCAAAGTAGTCTTGATCCGGGGTGTAGGTGTAGGTGCCGTCGCTCGACAACTGGAGAAGCCCATGCGCCGGCTGACCGTTCGCTGCGAAGATGAGTGCCCCACCATCGAAATCGGCGCCAACAACTCTATCAGTCGCCGTTCCATCCTCAACCACGGTTATGCTCGCCGACATGGCCTCCGGCGCGACACTGGAAAGGTCGATTCCGATCGAAGCCGTAACCGCCGAAGAATCCCCGTTTGCCGCTTCGGTAGCGCGTGCCGTCACCGAGAGCACGACGGGTCCGACCGTGCCTGCCGGCAACCTCATCGTCAGCCCTGGAAGCTGACTTTCGGTAAGGCGCCAGACTCCTCCCCCGATCGCCTCGCCTTGAGATAACCGCGCCTGATCCGGCAATCCGGCCACTGTCACCGTAAGCACTTCCGAGCCGTCGCTATCGGTCGAGACAGCTGAGATGTCGAGGGCCGCGACTGCCTCGAGCGAGCCGTCCTGTGCGGTAACCGTTTTCGGCGCACTTGCGGTGGCATTTAGACTCGGCAGATCAGCGACCGCGTCGACCGTAACCGAGACTGTCGCAGTCGACGTTGCCCCTGTGCCGCTACTGATCGAATAAGTAAACGAATCGGTGCCGGAGAAATCCCGATCCGGCGTGTAGACCACGTCGCCATTCGCGTTCAGCAGCACAGATCCCGAAGACGCCCCTGCTACCGCGACGATATTTATCGTGCCATAGGACGGCGCCGTGTCGTTCGCAAGAAGGGTTTGGGCCTGGATCGTCAAAATTTGATCTTCGGCTGTCGCAGCACTGTCATCCACTGCTGCAATGAACTCCGTCGCGATCATCTGATCGGCGAACCGCAGCCATTCTATCCCGCTCAGCCAGTCCGTCCCCTCGCCACCCGAAACGGTGATCCACTCCACGCCGTAGGTCAGCGAATAGCCCAGGAACTCGCCATCATACCAGGCGGTATCGATGCCCTCGCCGCCGAGCAGGGTGTCGTCGCCCGCGCCGCCGATCAGCAGATCGTCGCCCGACCCGCCGTCGATCGTATCGTTACCACGTCCGCCATCAAGGCGATTGGCGCTGTCGTTGCCCGTCAGCCTGTCCGCGCCGTCGCCCAGATAGGCATTCTCGATCGCCGTTCCCTCGGCGATGGTCAGCGCGCCGCCGGCCAGACTGCTCGACGCGCCCGCACGCAGGTCGAGGGTGGCATCCAGGGTAACCGCGGCCGCATTGATCGTGTCCGTGCCACCCGTGTCGCTGAGGACGGCGCGCCCACCCTGGCCGCTGCGTCCCAGCACCGCACCGAACTCGTCGGTGTACACGTATGTGTCATCCCCATCGGCTGTGTCGCCGTAAAGATACAGACCCCAATTCTCAAGCGTACCGCCATCGGCCGCATAATGGTCGGCGACGCGCAGGGTCCAGACCCCCTCGCCTGTCTCGCCCCAGTGATGGGTGCTGTCGAGGGTAAAGCGGATATCGTCCTGGTTGGTGCCCCAGGGCTGACCGCTGTACAGGCCGGGCCGATCCACCAGGGTGCTGACCGTCCCGTCCGGCGAGGTCAGGGTGACGACGAGATCGCCAATCCAGGAATGATCGATGTTCAGCCGAACTTCGACATGGTCGATGTCGAGGCCACTGGCGATGGTGATGGTGTCGCTGATCGTGCCGTTGTCGATGATCGATCGGTTGGGCGCGGAATAGCCGCTGACAACGGTTTCGTTGGCCCGCTTGCTCTGGGCCTCCCAGGTTTCCGCCAGGCGCACCGCGGCATGAGCATCGATCAGGCCGAAACCGAAATCGTGACTGACATGCAGCCCGCCGCCGTTCCAGTTCGAGCCCCCATTCCAGACCCACCCGGAATCGCTCACATCGACCTGGCGCGCGCTGTAGGCCAGGATTTCCTGCACGTCGCGATAGCCGAGATCGGCATTGGCCTCGAGCATCAGGGCAACGACGCCGGCGGCGATCGGCGTGGCGGCCGAGGTCCCGCCGAAGCTGTAGGTGTAGTCCCCGCTGGCGTAGCCGTTGCCGCCCGCCCGGTCGGTCGTGACGATGCCGGCGGTGCCGCCGTTGCTGGGCGCGCCGATCAGGATCGCCGCACCAGGGGTGCTGTAGTAGGAAATCCCGCCGCTATCGTCGATGGCCGCGACCGCGATGGTTTCCCGCGCGTTCTGGAAGCTGTGATAGTTGACGTTCTGGCCGTCCTGCCGATCGTTGCCGGCGGCGAACAGGATGACGGAACCGAGCCCGTCCCGCCCCTGGGCCACGGCTTCGTTGACGCCCGACCCGGCGGCCGCGAAACCGTTGCTGTCGAAATCGTCGTAGAAAAAGCCGTTATAGCCCCAGCTATTCGAGAAGATATCGACGCCGTCGGTGTGGTGCCGGTAGACCTCGCCAAACTCGCTGGTGGTGACCGTGCCGCCGAAGACGCGGTAGCTTGTGATGT
>JAQCGR010000376.1 GCA_027619995.1 Pseudomonadota bacterium
AGGTCGGCTTGGCGCCCGCATTTTGACCGCTGGGCGTCGTGGTTTGACCTGCCATATTCGAACCTGCAGCGGCATCGGAACCCGGCTTGAGTGAAATAGAAACCGAGTCGGGATAATCGTTCAAAGCACCCGTGGAATAGTCGGTAATACAAAGATCGAAGAGGAAACACCCGGCCACGCCCCATCCCGTCGCAGAGGAATCAACCTTCAGAGTCGCGCTCTGATAGCCTGGAGCCGAACAATTCAGGAAAATAGCATTCCGGCTTTTGTCGATGGTGACAGTATTCACCCCCCCGGAAAGCGAAGCGATTTCAATATCTTTCCGATTCACCGAGCAATTCGCCGTTTCGGGAGAAACATTGACCAGGATCTGTTGATCCGTGCCCTCGAATACGGTAGCGCACCCCCCCAAAGCAAAAGGGACAAACAGCATCGCCCATAATACTTTATTCATCGTCTATTTCCCCATTTCCGACCCCAATTTGCCCACTCCAAGCCCAGCGGTAGGCTGAGTCAATAAAAAACTAGAAGTTATTCAGATGGGCCAGTGTTGAGATTGTGGAAACCGAGCACGGACAGAAGCTTTCGCGCATCCTGGAGCCCCGAAACACCGGCTTTCCAAGCGCCATTTCACCCAGAGGCTCCGGTGCGTGGATGGGCAACCCCAGCCCTCCGCGAAGGCACACCCTCCCCGCCGAACGGCGAATTCCCGGAAGATTCCGACCTCCTGGGTTGGCGGGAGGCTGATCCTATTGCCGGCCGGCGCCTATGCCTTGCGGATCACCAGATAGCAATGGACATAGTCCATGCCGTGGCCCTCGGGTGATTCGCGGACCCGGGTTTCATAGGCGTCGTAGAAGCGGTCGATGATGGCCGCACGCTCGTCCGCCGGCCGGTCGGGCGATAGGCCCTTGGCGAAGGTCGCCTCGCTCCACGAGCGCAGGGTCGGGATATAGTCGCGGGCAAATTTGGCGGCATCGCCATGACCCGCGAAATCGCGGGCATAGGGGCAACCGACCACGCGCGTCTCGACATGTTCGAGGCGCAATCCGGCGGCATGGACCGGTCCTGATTCGTCCAGCAGGGGCGCCGTGAATTCCGCCACCGTGCGGAAATGCTGCGGGAAATTGGTGTCGAGATATTCCTCTTCCGTGATCGTGCCCTCGTCGCGCAACGCGGCCCAATGGGCGTCATAGGTGTCGAACATGCTGACCCCGCCGGAATGGCCGAGATAGCGCCCCTCTTCGTCGATGCCGAAATTGAACAGGCAGAGCCGCCCGCCCGGCGCGAGCTCGCGCGCTCGGTTGAGCAGGATGCTTTCCCAATCCTTTCGCCCCTGCCTCTCTCGTGACAATTTGCATCTTCCCTCGGCCCGGACCATATGGACATGGTTGGGGATCCGCGCGGGCACCGCGCTGATGTAATGGGTCGCGGTCGAGGAGAAGCCCAGGTTCAGGGTGCCGGGCGGCAGGATCGGGCTGTGGAAACTGGCCGCCGAGGCGAAGACATAGAGATCGGGAATCGCATCGGCATAGCCCTCGAGATCGGAGAGGCCGTAGACGTTGCGAAAGACCTGGCCAAAATCGTTCCGCGGCAGGTCGGTATAGACGATCTGGATGGGCCGCGAGGGGCAGCGCCGGCGCACCTCGCCCAGCACCCGCGCGACCATGCCGATCGAGGTGCCGCCATCGGCACAGCCCATGTCGGACATGGTGAAGACGCTGCCATCATCTTCCGGCGCCATGCGGTCGAGCGCATCGAGGATCAGCGGCGTGGCGCCGTCGATCACATCCTTCGCCCCGGTCGTGGCCTTGGAGTAATAGCCCCCGCCCTTCATCGCCATGAAGCGTCTGGTGGTGCCGCCTTCGCTCATCGCGCCCTCCCCCTGCTGTTGCCCCATCTCTTGCTACCGAAACCCTATACGGCCGTCCATATCGACGCGACGGCCGGCCGCCCCGCAATTGACCCGGCATGGCGTCTCATGGCCTCCTAGCCGCATGGATGGAAAGACGGTCAGCAACCGGGTCGTGGCCTGCCGGGGCGGCGGGCGAACGGCGATCGAGACGCGGCCCGCGCCCGCCCCGCGACCCGGCGAGATGGTGCTGGGCCTGCGCGTCGTCGGGCTGTGCGGCACGGATCTGTTCAAGCTGGGCACGGGCGGCGATCCGCCCGGCATGGTGCTCGGCCACGAACTAGTCGGCGAAGTGCTGGAGCTCGGCTCCGGCGTCGAAGGTTTCGCGGTCGGCAACCGCGTCGCCGTGCCCCATCACGTGCCCTGCGGGGAATGCGTCTATTGCCGCCACGGCAGTCAGACCATGTGCGAGACATTCCGCGAGAACCTGCTGGAGCCGGGCGGGTTCGCCGAACGGATCCTGGTGCGGCCGCGCGCCGCGGCCCTGGCCGCGCGGCTCGTCCCGGACACGGTGACGGACGAAGCCGCCGTGTTCCTGGAACCGGGGGCCTGCGTGCTGCGCGGGGTGCGCCGCGCTGGTCTGGCGGAGGGCGACGGTGCCGCAATCCTGGGCGGCGGCTCCATGGGCCTGCTGCATCTGCTGATCCTGCGAGCGCTGTTTCCGGCCATGCCCCTGGTGGTGGTCGATCCGGTCGAGGACCGCCGCGCCCTGGCGGCCGAACTGGGCGCGAGCGCGGCGGTGGCGCCGGGCGGGGACGCACGCAATGCTCTGCTCGATCTGACTGAGGGCGCCGGGGCCGGTGCAGTATTCGACACGGTCGGCGGCGCGCGCCTGCTGGAATCTGCAATCGGGCTGACGCGCCGCGGCGGCAGCGTCGTGCTCTTCGCCCATGCGCCCGAAGGCGAGCACGCGGATTTCGACCTCAACGCCCTGTTCAAATACGAGCGGCGGGTGATCGGCAGCTATTCCGGCGCCCTCGCCGAACAGGAAGAGGTTTTCGCCCT
>JAQCGR010000377.1 GCA_027619995.1 Pseudomonadota bacterium
CCAGATCCTCCGTTATGAAACAGGCTCAGTGGTCCCAAATATTTTGATGACGGACACGCCGTCGCGGGCCTATGCCTGCGCTGAACGGATATCTAGCCGGCTTCAGCCGGATGCCGCCCGTCCTTCCAAAGCGCCGCGCCAGACAGTGATTGCGAAGACGATCATCGACAGCAGCGTGACGAGCGATCCGGCGATGGCGAGGGGTTCGCCCAGCGGGTCGCCGTATTGTATCAGCGCGATGCCGGGGACCATCACGATCAGACCGATATTGGCGATCCAGAAATGGACGCGCGGCAGTGTGCCGCCCGCGGCACTCGGGCATAGCCTGTAGACGGCTCCGTAGATCGCCATGGAGACCCAGCCAAGCAGGTTGAGATGGGCATGGGCCGGGAAGGTCGAGTGATCCCCGCTCATCCCCATGAAAATACCCCAGGACATGCCGATCAGCGAATAGATCACGGCGACTCGGAAATATCGATTGGCGAAAGCTTCGTTCATTTCGGTCCCCTCATAGAAATTCGGTTGTCCGTCATTGCGCGCCCATCATTGCGCATTCGCCAATCGCGATAGGAGGATCGTGCGAGCGGCGATGAATCTGCCACGGAAGAAATGGCGCGAGAATTATTCTTTGGAGCCGCGAAAAAGGATATGCCGGGCCGTGTGGGCGATCGGAGCGAAGGCGGGATCCCGCGCGAATCAGCGCTGGTTCGAAGGAAACATCTTTTAACCTTGGGAAACCGGCGCTAGCATAGCGGCCTCCTCCCGGCCCCCGGAAATCGGCGCGCGATGCCTCTCGGCCTTCTGAAATACGGTTTCTCCAAGCGCCATCCGGCGCCGCGCGCCCTGCCGCCGCGGCCCGATCTCAAGGACTCCTACGACGTGGTGATCGTCGGCGGGGGCGGGCATGGCCTGGCCGCCGCCTATTACCTGTCGAAATATCACGGCATCACCAATATCGCGGTGATCGACAAGGGCTATCTCGCCGGCGGCAACACGGCGCGCAACACGGCGATCATCCGCTCCAACTACCTGACCCCCGAGGGCGTGCGCTTCTACGACGAGAGCGTGCGGCTCTATCAGGGCCTGTCGAACGAGTTCGACTTCAACATCCTCTATTCCGAGCGGGGCCATCTGACCCTTGCCCATACCGACGCCTCCTTGCGGACGATGCGCTGGCGGGCCGAGGTCAACCAGCATTGCGGCGTCGATTCGGAGCTGATCTTCCCCGACGAGATCGCGAAGCTCGCGCCCTCGCTGAACCTGTCGCGGGACGTGCGCCATCCGATCCTGGGCGCGCTCCACCACAAGCCGGGCGCGATCGCGCGCCATGACGCGGTCGCCTGGGGCTATGCCATCGGCGCGGCCTCGCGCGGGGTCGAACTGCACACGCGCACCGAGGTCACGGGTTTCGGCATCGAGGGTGGTGCGGTCACCAGTGTCGTGACCGACCGGGGCACCGTGCGCTGCGGCGCGGTGCTGCAGGCGGTCGCGGGATCGAGTTCGCGGGTCGCGGCCCTGGCCGGCTTCAAGCTGCCGATCCGCACCGTCCCGCTCCAGGCCTGCGTGTCCCAGCCCTTGAAGCCCTTCCTCGATCCCATCGTCGTCTCGGGCAGCCTGCATTGCTACATCTCGCAAAGCAGCCGGGGCGAGTTGGTGATGGGTGGCTCGGTCGATCCCTATTCCCTCTACCAGCAACGCTCGACCCTCGATTTCAAGGAGGGGCTGATGGCCAATATGCTCGAACTCTTCCCCTTCCTCTCCGGGGTCAAGCTGCTGCGCCAATGGGCCGGCATCGCCGATATGACGCCGGATTTCAGCCCGGTCATGGGCGAGACGCCGATCCGCAACTACTGGCTCGATTCGGGCTGGGGCACCTGGGGCTTCAAGGCCACGCCGGTCTGCGGCAAGCGCATGGCCGAGACCATCGCCATAGGCAAGGCGCCCGATATCCTCGATCCCTTCCGCCTCGACCGGTTCGAACGCTTCGATCTGGTGGGCGAGGGCGGCGCGGCCTCGGTCGGCCATTAGGGGGGGATATCCGATGAAACTCATGCCCTGCCCGCTGAACGGCCCGCGCAACATCACCGAATTCGCCTGCGCGGGCGAGGTCAAAGTAATGCCCGACCCGGCCAAGGCGAGCGACGCGGATTGGGGCGACTACGTTTTCCTGCGCGAGAACGCGGCCGGGGTGGTGCGCGAATGGTGGTGCCATACCCCGACGGCCTTCTGGTTCATTGCCGAGCGCAACACCCTGACCGACGAGATTCTGCGCACCTATCCCGCGAGCGAGCTGTTCAAGGACCGGGTCGAATTCACCGCGCGCGACGAGGGCGGCGCATGACTTCCGACAGGGTCATGACCCGCCTGCCGCCCCAGCCCGGCGAATGGCTCGACCGGACCAGCGAAATCGCCTTCAGTTTCGAGGGCCAGCGCCATACCGGTTTCGCGGGCGACACCATCGCCAGCGCGCTGGCGGCCGACGGCGTCTCCCTGCTGTCCCGTTCCTTCAAATACCGCCGGCCGCGCGGCGCGCTGACCATGGCGGGGCAGGACGCCAACACCCTGGTCCAGCTGCCGGGCGAACCCAATACCCTGGCCGATATGCGCGGGATCGAACCGGGCATGGCCGTGTTCGGCCAGAACTACGACGGCTCGCTCGAGGCCGACCGGGGCCGCTGGGTCGAATGGCTCGGCCGCTTCATGCCGGTCGGCTTCTACTACAAGGCCTTCTACAAGGGTTTCGGCTCCTGGAGGCGCTGGGAATCCTTCATCCGCCGCAAGGCGGGTCTCGGCGTCATCGATACGGATGCGCCCCACGCCTATCACGACAAGGCATACGGCTTCTGCGACGTCGCGGTGATCGGCGGCGGCCCGGCCGGCCTCGCCGCCGCCGCCCAGGCCGCCGAG
>JAQCGR010000378.1 GCA_027619995.1 Pseudomonadota bacterium
GCCGGCTCGGCGCCACCGCCAAACAGCTTACCGAGCAGGCTTTGCGGCCTGTCTTCGTTGGCCGCCTGCGGCGGTTGGCCGGCGACCGGTTCGGTCTTCGAGAGCACCATGGAAATCAGGTCGCGGCGCACCTTGACCTTCACGTCCTTGGAGATTTCGACGGTCACTTCATGTCCGTTGTCGACCTTGGAGACGGTGCCGATGATGCCACCACCGGTCACTACCTTGTCGCCCCGGCGCATGGTGCTCAACATCTCACGGTGTTGTTTCATCTTCTTCTGCTGCGGACGGATGAGCAGAAAATAGAAAACGACGAAGATCAGCACCAAAGGCAGAAAAGCCATCGGGTCGAAGCCGCCGATGCCCTCCGATTGCGCATAGGCCGGTGAAATCAGCATGTATTACTCCCCAAGAGCGGCTGGCAGTCAGCCATCGCGTGTCAGTGACATATAGGTTGCGGGGAGCTACCCGCAACCGCCGGATCAACCCCTCACCCCGAAGCCGCCGGACCATAACGCCAAACCCCGAGGCGGAGCAAACCGGATCGACGTCCCAAGCGCCGCGCGTTGCGAACAGATTGACCTGCCAGGACGCCCCGCCTAGGGTCCCGCGCGCTCTTTCGGAACTATTCGGATACCCGGCCATGACCGAGACGGATCTCGCCCCGCTGCTCGGGCGCATCGCCGATGCGCTCGAACGTTTGGCCCCGCCCCCTGGCGGCGCCCTCGATCTGGGCGCGGCCGATGCCTTCGTGTGGCAGCCCGAGGGCGCAAGGCTGGAGCCCATCCCCAATGTCAGCCGGGTCGAGATCGATCTGCTGAAGGGCATCGAGCGCCAGCGCGAGACCCTGCTGAACAACACGCGGCGCTTTGCCAAGGGCCTGCCCGCCAACAACGCCCTGCTCTGGGGCGCGCGGGGCACGGGCAAGAGCTCCCTGGTCAAGGCGGTCCATGCCGCGATCTGCGACGAGGCGCCGGGCCTGCTGGCGCTGATCGAGATTCACCGCGAGGATATCGGCACCCTCCCCGCCCTGCTCACCAGGCTGCGCGACCAGGCGCGCAAGGTCGTGCTGTTCTGCGACGATCTCTCCTTCGATCCCAACGACACCAGCTACAAATCACTCAAGGCGGTGCTGGAAGGCGGCATTGAGGGACGGCCCGCGAACGTCATCTTCTACGCCACCTCGAACCGCCGCCATCTGATGCCGCGCGACATGATCGAGAACGAACGCTCGACCGCGATCAATCCGGCTGAAGCGGTGGACGAAAAGGTCTCCCTCTCCGACCGGTTCGGCCTCTGGCTGGGTTTCCATGTTTGCGATCAGACGACCTATTTCGAGATCGTCGAAGGCTATGCCGAGGCCTTTGGGCTGGACATCGACACCAAAACCCTGCGCGCCGAGGCCGCCGAATGGGCGGTCACGCGCGGCGCGCGCTCCGGCCGCGTCGCCTGGCAATACATCCAGGACCTTGCCGGCCGCCTGGGGAAAATACTACCATAGGTAGTTCAAATCCGTCGCACGGCAAAGCGGAGGCAATCATGCTTTCGAGACGGCAATTCCTGATCGGCTCAACGCTGGCGTCGACTCCGATATTTATCGGCATCCCGGCTTTGGCCCAATCCTCCTCCGATATCCAAAAGAACATCGCCGCCAATCGGGCACAGGCGAACGAGCTGCTGTCGGAGGCTGCCGAAAAGGCACCGGCGCCGCTGCCACCGGATATCGAGGCGGACCTCCTGTTTCGCGAATATCGTCTGCGGCAGAGCCTTTATTACGATCTCGCCCCGCTGTCTGACGAAGAGTTGCGCAAGCATGCCGACCCGGATTTTTCCGGCCTTATCGAGCAATATCTGAAATACGGGATCGAAGCGCTTCCGCCCGAAATTCGGATCCGACTGCCGCGCCCCCTTGAGCCCGGTCAATCGAAAGACTGCAAAACCGAGGACACGCTCGTCGTACTCTGCGACATCGCGTTTGAAACGCTGGGCATTTCGCTCGACCGATCTGCGATAATGGCTTTGTTGGAAAGCGATCCACGCCTGTCATCCGCTTTGGATGAAATGGCCAAGGCGGTCTCGACGAAGGATTGGAAATACGTCGCGAAGCTTGCCGATTCCGTGTTTGAAATCGCTACTTCCGCGGAGTTTCTGGCCCGTCTGGTCAAGATAGTCGGGCGAGACGGAGCCAAGAAGATACTGGCCGAAACCGCTGTTAAGCTGGTCCCCTTCGTCGGATGGGTTTATCTGGCGATTTTGTTCATCATTTCGGTCAAGAACAACGTCAACAGGCTGACCGATTGCGGTGTGGGCTAGCAATTTCTCTCACCGCGTCCTGCCGCTCACGACGGGCTTTGCGCCGGTCCGGGCGGGCGCGAAAGATTTTACCAATGCCCTGCGAGGAAGACCGGCCTATTTCGCGCTGACCTGATTGGGCAGCTTGGTCCGCGGATCCACCGCCCGCGACTTGTTGCGCAGTTCGAAATGAAGCTGGGGGCTGGCGACGCTGCCGGTCGAGCCGACCGTGGCGATACGCTGGCCGCGCTGGACCTTCTCGCCACGGGCAACCAGCAGATTGTCGTTATGGGCATAGGCGCTGACCCAACCGTCGTCGTGGCGGATCAGCAGCAGATTGCCGAAGCCCCGCAACTCGTTCCCCGCATAGGCGACGACGCCGTTCTCGGCGGCCATGACCGGGCTGCCGCGCGGCGCCTCGATATTCACCCCGTCATTGTGCTCGCCGCCCTTCTTGGGGCCGAAATCCGAGATGACGCGCCCCTTCACGGGCCAGAGGAATCCGCGTCCCGTGGCAACGGGCGGCGCCACGGCAGCGGCGGCCGCGGCCGGCGGTGGGGACGGGGCCGGTGCGGGCTTGGCGGCCGGTTCAGCGCCG
>JAQCGR010000379.1 GCA_027619995.1 Pseudomonadota bacterium
TCTTCCGCCCCGCCGCTCAATTCGCGCGCCTGCAGGTCGCAGAGCTGCCGGTAGCGCCCGCCGGCGGCCATCAGCTCTTCATGGCTGCCCCGCTCGACGATCCGGCCCTTTTCCAGGAAGACGATTTCCTCCGCATCCATGACCGAACTCAACCGATGGGCGATCACGATGACGGCGCGCTCGGCCACGAAATCGCGCAACGCCTCGCGGATCCGGCGCTCGGTCGCGGCATCGACGGCGGCGGTCGAATCGTCGAACACCAGAACCCTGGCTTCGGGCAGGATGGCGCGCGCGATCGAAAGGCGCTGGCGCTGCCCGCCGGACAGCGACACGCCCCGTTCCCCGACCAGGGTCTGGTAGTCGTTGGGCAGGGACCGGATATGGCTGTGAAGCTGCGCGGTCTGGGCCGAGCGCTCGATGCTGGACCGACCCGCCCAGGGATCGCCGTAGGCCACGTTGTGATCGATGCTGGCCGTAAACAGGAAGGGTTCCTGCTGGACGATGCTGACCGCGTGGCGCAGCGACGACAGGGCGACGTTCCGGATGTCCTGGCCGTCGATGGTGATGCGGCCATTTGCAACGTCGTAGTAGCGGCCGAGAAGCTGGGCGATGGTGGTCTTTCCGCTGCCGGGCGGGCCGACGATGCCGATCATCTTGCCGGGACGCGCCTCGAGGTCGATGCCGGACAGGGTGCGGTCGTCCGCCGCCCAGCTCGGATAGCGGAAATCGACGCCTTCGAAGCGCACCACGCTGCTTTCCATCCGCAGGGGCTTGGCATCCGGCGCGTCCGCGATCGACGGGGTCAGGTCGAGGACGTTGAACAGCCGTCCGCCGCAGGCCGATGCCCGGGCAATCGAGTTCACCATCCAGCCGATCTGGCGCACCGGCATCTGCAGAATCAGCATGAAGGTCAGGGCTTCGCCCAGCTGGCCCAGGGTGATCTCGCCGTCGATCATCATCTGGCCGCCAACCCACAGGGTTGCCGCCATCGACAAGAAATAGACGAAGGTCATCTGCGTCGTGGACAGCACGAACAGGCGGACGCGCCGGCTGGCGATCGCCAGGGCCTCGTTCGAAATGCGGTCGAACTTCGCCAATTCGTAGCCCTGTGCCGCGAAGGCGCGCACCACGCGGATGCCGTCCAGGTTCTCCTCGATCACCTTGGTCAGCTGCGACATCTTGTCCTGAAGCGCCAGCCAGGTGTCGCGCAACCGCAACCGAGCGATCGAGGCGCGGATGCCGACAACGGGAACGAAGCTGAGCGCAACGAGACCGAGCACGGTGTTGTTGCCGATCAGGATCACCGCGCCGCCGCCAATCAGCACCGTCAGCAGAATCATGCGCAGCACGCCTGTATCGATCCACAGGCGCACCCCTTCGATATCGAGGATGCCGCGGGTCATCAGGTCGCCGGAATGGACTCGGTCGTGCCATGAGAGGCTGAGGGTCTGCAGCTTGCGGTAATAGTCCAGGCGCAGCTGATAGCCGATGAGTTGGCCGACCGCCTCTCCCTGATAGTTCTGCATCATGGTGCAGAAACCGCGCGCGACGGCGACCGCAAGCAGCAGCAACGCAGTCTGCAGAAGAGCGGATTCCGCTGCGTCCCGGACCGCCGTTCCCGCCGCTGAGCCGGCGATCAGGCCCTGGGCCTGATCGATGGCCCGGCCGAGATATTGCGGCACGAAGAGCTGGAACCCGCCGGCGAGCAGGGTGGCCAGGATCGCCAGGGCCATGCGTATGCGGTGGCGGAACGCCATGACCGTGATTCTATACAGAACCCAGGGATTGACCTTCGGCACGTCGATTTGGTAGTCGGCCTCGGCCTCGACATCGGTGCGCCTGCCGGGCCTCCGCGGTCGCGCCATGAATGCATCCAGGAGGGTGGGTGGGGGTCGAGCGGTCGATTATGGCAGGGTGGCGCCCGCCGGGGAATGATGGCGCTGCCCGGCGAGTGGCTTCGCCGGAGCCGTAAGAGCCGTCGGTGCCCGCCTATACAGTCAGATGCGGCCGGGCCCGGGCGAAAACGTCCTGGGCGATGCCATAGGTCGACGCCGCGACCTTGACCGCCGATACCAGATAGACATCGCGATGGCCGGGCCGCGCGCAAGCATACTCGTCGCTCGTCGCTTGCAGGTGCTTGAAGGTGTGCATCTCGGCGAAATCGTCCTTGCACATGATCCGACCCATGCGCAGGAACAAGGCTTCGGCCCCGTAGCCCTTCTCAACGTATTGCCAAGCCAGGGCCATGATCCGGCGCGTCGGCTCGCCGGCGCGCATCAGGCCGACCCTGGGGCTTGATTCATAGACTTCGCGCCGTGGGTGGCGGAGGATTTCTGCCTCGATGGCGTCCAACAGATCGCCTTGTCCCCGGTCGGGCAGGGCGGCGATTTCCTCCGGGGATGGGCGCACCGGCCAGTCGAGTTTGTCCTCGGCCAGCCTGATCTCGGGCGAATAGGCGAGGGAGAGCAGGGCGAGGATGCTGTTTTCCTGGCTGATTCCCGGCAGTCGCAGCAGCCAGCGGCGGGCATTCATGCCGGTCGTGAAATGCACGTCGAACGGATTGCCGTAATCGGTCCGCATATGGATCGTGGCGCCGCCCACGCTCATCGCCTCGGCGGCGCCGTCGAGCGACATGCCGTCGCCCAGCGCCGCGGCGACGAGGCGGGGAATCTCGGTGAAGGCCGAGACCTCGCCGATGCGCCTGGCGAGGGCCAGGAGCGTCTCATCCTCCTTCGGGGTGGATTCCACCGGGAGGAGCCTGTCGTAGAGGCCGCGGCGGGAAAACAGTTCCTCCATATCGGCGGCGAAGCGGTGGTGGTTCGCCACATTGGTCGCGACATAGTCGCTGGCCATCTCGCCCGGGATTTCCATGCCGAGGGCCGAGG
>JAQCGR010000380.1 GCA_027619995.1 Pseudomonadota bacterium
ATAGTCGCAGAACAGCGTGCCGGCACCCCGGTGAACGAAGACCAGCTCGTCACCGTCGGCATTGCGCACCAGGTGGTCCATGCTCTCGACCTGGGCCCAGATGCGCAGCCGGAGCGCAGCGTTGGCCAGCACTTCCTGGGCGTCGAACGGCGAGGCGGCGCGGGCCACCAGACGGTTGAGGTCGAAGGCGCGCGGACGCAACGGCCCCTCCCAGGAGGTCCAGCCGGTCGGTGCATGGCGATGGTACATGTGGCTCGCCGGACCGAAGAACCCCTCGCGGCCGAGTTCGCGTTCGACCGTGCCCTCGGGCAGGCCAACATGAGCCTGGCGCGAGGCCCGGCCCTGGATGTGCTGCACGGGAATGTTGCGCCGCATGGCACGCCTCCGTTGCCGCGGCTGCGCCAGCCGCTATAGTTGCAGATGAAACTAAATCTCCGGCCCGCCCATGACAAGCCCCGAAACGACTCCCGCCTTCGACCTGGAGGATTTCCTGCCCTACCGCCTCTCGGTGGTGACCAACCGTGTCAGCCGGGCCTTTGCCAGCCGCTACGAGGCGGCCTGGGGACTCTCCATCCCGGAGTGGCGCGTGCTGGCCGTGGTCGGCGCCTTTGCCCCGCTTTCGGCCGCGGCGGTCTGCGAACGCACGGCCATGGACAAGGTCAAGGTCAGCCGCGCGGTGGCCCGGCTGGTGCGCCGTGGCCTGCTGACGCGCAGGCGCGATGCCGGCGACCATCGCGTCCGGCTCCTGGCGCTGGGTGACGAGGGCCGCCGGGTCTATGCCGGCATCGTGCCGCTGGCGCTTGCCATCGACGCCGCGCTGACCGGGGCATTGAGCCAGCGGGAACGCAGCGGACTGCTGCAGGCGCTCGACAAGCTCGATGCCTGCGTTGCCGATCTCGACGACACGCCGCCCGCCTGAAGCGTCATCCCCTGCCCCCGGCGCTTTACGGCGCATCGCCAAAGGGGTAGGCCTGAAACCATGCTAGATCGCCGTTTCCCGGACATTCGGGCAGGTCCGGCATGTCGGGTCGATCGAGCCAGATCCCATCGGGGCTGCATGCGGTGACCATGGACAACGACGACACCCAGGAACGCCCGGACCGGCAGGCCGTCGCACGGCGCCATGGCTCGGGACAGGGCACGGAGCAGATCCTCACGCCCGGCCTGATGCGGATCCTCACCAGGGTGATGGACACGATCCCCGCGCAGATCAACGTCAAGGACAGCCAGCGCCGCTACATCTTCGTCAACCGCGGCCTGTTCGAATACTACGGCGACGAGCCCGACTACACGCTGGGCAAGACCGCCGAGGACTTCATGGCGCCCGAGCAGGCCGCAGAGGTTACCGCCGGCGACCGGGCGGTGCTCGAGAGCGGCCGGCCGACCGGCATGAAGGAGCATACCGACGTCGATCTCCAGGGTCGCACGAGGCACTGGCTGGTCGGCAAGTGGCCGCTGACCGACGCCGCCGGAAGCGTCGCCAACATCATCACGGTTGCCTTCGACATCACCGAACTGCACCAGGCCAGGGAGGCCGGGGCGGAGCACGAGCGCATGCTCGGCACGGTCACCTCCCAGGCACCGCTGATCCTGCTCAAGACGATCCTCTGGCCGGACGGCACCGCGACCATCCCCTTCATCGCCGGCCGCCTGGTCGACGCGTTCCGGATCGACCGGGAAGCGATTTCCACGGATGCCCGGTTCATGGCCGAACTGATCCATCCCGACGACCGCGCCGACGTCATCGACCGGTGGCGCCGGGCGATCCGGGCGGGCGAGAACTACGCCTGCGAGTTCCGTGCCGTTGCCGCAACGGGCGAGATTCGCTGGCTCAGCGCCAATGCCAGCCAGCGCTTCGAGGACGACGGCAGGATCGTGGTCGACGAGGTCATCGTCGATGTCACCGAACTGCATCGCGCCCGCCAGCTTGCCCACCAGAGCGAGGATCAGCTCATTTCCCTCGCACGCAATGTGCCGGGCCTGATCTCGCGCCATGTGACAACGTCCGATAGCGCTTCCATTCCCTTCCTTTCGGGCGACTTCGCCCAGCGCATGGCGATCGATCCCGAAGCGGCAAGGACCGATGCTGCCGAACTCTGGCGGCACATCCACCCCGACGACCGGCCGGTCTTCACGAAGGCCTGGCGCGATTCCCAGGAGACCCTCTCTCCCTTCGATCATACCTGCCGCTTCGTCGGACCGCTCGGCGAGGTCTCCTGGTATCGCTCGCGTTGTCTCCATCGGCGCATGGACAACGGCGACATCGTCTCCGACATGCTGGCGATCGACGTCACCGAGGAGAAGCGCGCCGAGCTGGAGCTGCAGCGCGAACGCGAACTCTTCCAGTCGGTCGCCTCCCATCTTCCGGGCCTGATCTTCCGCCGCATCACGCTCGACGACGGCACCATGCGCTACGACTACATCGAGGGTGCGCTGCTCGACCGCCTGGGCCTCGACCGTGTGCTGGTGCGCAGGGATCCCGAGGTGCTCTGGCAGCACTTCACCAGCGTGTCGGCGGCAAGCGCACGCGCCGTGCTGCTGGAGAGCCAGGCAAGCCTGAAGCCCTATACCCTCCTGCTGCGCTGCCGGCCGCCCGGCGCCGGGGAGGACCTCTACATCGAGGTCACCGGCACGCCCCGCACATCCGCTGCGGGCATCGTCGTCGACGGCATCGCCGTCGACGTCACCGCACGGACGCGCGCCGAGACCGATGCACGCGACCAGCGTCTCCTGCTCCAGCAGGTGATCGACGCGGTGCCGGCCGCGATCAACGTCAAGAACCGGCTCGGCCAGATCGAACTGGCCAACCAGACCCTTGCCGACTACTACGGCGTGAGCCCTGCAGAACTGCTCTGGGATGCCGCGCGCCAGATCGAGGACC
>JAQCGR010000381.1 GCA_027619995.1 Pseudomonadota bacterium
CCACAGAATGCCAAAACTACTTCGCCGCAGCCGGATATGACCAAGAGTGATCGGAAAATGCTCTAGCAGCGAAGCGGATCGAGATTCCCGAAGCTAAGGCCGGCGCACGCTCGCAGCCCATTTCAATGGAACTTGCCCAGTTCCTCGAGAGTTATATGGAGGGTCTGCAACCTGGAACACCGTGGCTGTTTCCAGCAGTCGGCGCCAAGAGCGGCCATACCGAAGTGATCCGTAAACCCTTCGTGAGGGTGGTCAAAGCGGCAGGCCTCGATCCGACCCAGGTCACACCTCACACGTTACGGCATACGGCGATCACCCATCTCGTTCAAGCTGGGGTCGACCTCCCCACCGTGAAACGCATCAGTGGTCACAAGACAATGGCCATGGTGGAACGCTATGCCCACCAGAACGGAACCCATCTCGACGAGGCCATGGGCAGACTCGACGCGCGCTATCGGACTCGGAAAAAGCGCAAGGTCAGCTAGATTCTCAAACTCGGTCGATGTTCGAATTAGGTCGTTTTACCGACCTTGTTACACCAAAGTTACACGCTTGCGCGATCAACGTATGTCGAGTTTGAAGCTAAGCCTTTGAAAAAAATGGTGCCCAGGGTTGGAATTGAACCAACGACACGCGGATTTTCAGTCCACTGCTCTACCATCTGAGCTACCTGGGCACAGGTTCGAGCGCCCGCTTATAGGGAAAATCGAAAACCCTGTCCAGACGGTGACCGCCTCCGGTCGCTAATCGGATTCCAACCCGTGCTCGGCGCGCAGGGCTTCGGCCAGGTCGTCCATCTCGGGCTCTTCCTCACTCGCGATCCGGTAACGCCCGCCCAGCCAATGGGACAGATCGACATCGGCGCAGCGGACCGAACAGAAGGGCCGATGGGCGGCGGCGATGGGTTTGCCGCAGATCGGACAGGAGCGGCGCTTGGCCAGCGGTTTCACGGCGGCAGGAGACATGGCCGGCAAAGTGAAGACGCCGGCCGTGAAAATCAAGACTGGACTGCCCGGCGGGGCCCCGGCCAGCGCTTGCGTCCTGCCAGGCGCCCCCTCTACCAAGCAACGGTGGCGAGCGCCGCCTCAAGTTGTTCGGGCGTCAGGGCGAAGGCCGGCGAGGGCGCCTGGCCCGGCGCATCGACCTTGGTGGCATAGCCGATCTCGCCGATCTCGGTCCGGCCGGACGGGTTCTCGACGAAACCCCCACCCCCGCCCACGAGGGCGACGAGCAGGGAATCGGCGCTTTGCTCGCCCCAGAATTCGGTGCCGCGAATGCCCAATGTGCCGGTCGGCGTCTCGATCCGCAGGGGCTTGCCGCGCAGCTTGGCGATGCCACCGGAGGCCGCGCGGAAGACACCGGTCGCGAGTTCGAGCACGACATCGCCGGCGTCTTCCGGCGGGTTGTAGAGGAAGGTTTCGATCACCAGATCGGAGCGGTCGCCCAGGGTGACCCGGGTGCCGTCGATGAAGCGGATTTCCAGCCGGCTGTCCTCGCAGGTCGTCAGGCGATCGCCGACATGGACCGCCGCGCCCTAGCCGAGAACCCGCCGCGCGCCGTCCGTTTCGGCCCGGACCTCGCCGCGCAGGCGCTCGACCGTGCCCGCAAGCTCGGCCGCGCGAGCCGGAATCGCGGCCGCGACGGTCGCGGCGGCAAGGATCAGGATGGCAAGGAATCTGGTCGGGATGGGCATCTGTCGCTCCAATTCGGATCGCATCGGGGGTCGGGCTGCACGTCAGCAATACGCCGGCCGGCGCGAATCGGATCAGATCGACGTCCCGGCCCGCATCGCGGGCGGCCTGATCAATCGGCGATCCGGACCGTGATCGCCCGGCCGATGGCGCGTTCCACCGCCGCGCGGGCCTCCGCCACGCTGCCGCCCTTCTCCAATTCCTTCGCAACGGCACCCGGCAGGGTCAGTTCCGGCGCGGCGGACGGATCGCCGGCCGCCAGACGCCGGGCCCCGCGCAGGGCGGCGAAGGCGCGCGTGACCCGCGATTCCGGCCGTTCCGGCAGTTTCGGCGATAGCAGCGCCTCATCCAGCGCCTCACGTTCGCGCCGCCGGGTCATCTCGACCAGGCCCAGGGTCGTCATGCCGGTCACCCGGATCGGCAGCCGATCCCCGGCCACCGCGTTGCGAAACGCCTCGATCAACTCGGCCCGCTCGTTGCCGTGCCGCATGGAAATGAAATCGACGACGATCCGCCCCGAGAAATTGCGCAGGCGGATCTGGCGGGCGATTTCCTCCGCCGCCTCCATGTTGGTTTCCGTGATGGTGTCGCGCAGCCGGCCGCGCCCGGTCGCGCGCGCGGTGTTCACGTCGATGGCGACGAAGGCTTCGGTCCGGTCGATCACGATCTCGCCGCCCGAGGGCAGCGAGACGCGGCGCGCCACGGCATCGGCCAGGGCGTCCTCCAGACCAAAGGCGTCGAACAGAAGCTCCGGGCCGGCATGATGCTCAATCGCCCCGGCCAGGGCCGGCATATCGCGCTCGGCGATGCGCCGGGCTTCGGCGGCCGCATCCGGATCGTCGACCACGACGCGGCGCAGCTCCGGCCCTGCGAGGTCGCGCATGGCACGGACCAGCAGCGGCACCTCGCCATGCATCAGGCAGGGCGGGTGGCGATCGTCGGCCGTGCCGTCGATCTCCTTCCACAAGGCGCGCAGGGCGGCGAGGTCGGCTTCGAAATCTTCCGCCTTCGCACCTTCGGCCGCGGTGCGCAGGATGACCCCTTCGCCTTCGGCGATCATGCCCTCGACCAGCTCGGTCAGGCGCTTGCGCTCGCCCTCGTCCGCGAGGCGGCTGCTGACCGCGACCCCGGACTGTTCCGGCGCATAGACCAGGAACCGCCCCGGGAGGTTGATGTTGCAGCTCAG
>JAQCGR010000382.1 GCA_027619995.1 Pseudomonadota bacterium
TAATCGGAATAGGAAGCCCCGGTCACCGCGGTGCCGGCGGCGACCTGGGTCATCAGCGCCCACAGCTCCGGCTTTGCCTCGAGAACCCGCCGCGCCCGACGGCTCCGCTGCGCCACCATTGCATCGACCAGCCATTTGCGGGCGCGCACCAGGGGGCCATGACGGGCCGCCCCGACAAAGGTCGGCAGCGCGCCGGGAACCCCGTCGCCGCGCGGGGCGGGGCGCGTCTGGAGCGGTTCAGATTCCGGCATGTGCGCCCGTCTGTTTAACGGGGATCACGATCGCCGCCGTTACATCGACCCGCCGAGCACGCCCTTGGTCGACGGAACGGCGTCCGCGCGGCGGGGATCGATTTCGATGGCTTGGCGCAACGACCGCGCCAGGCCCTTGAAGCACGACTCGACCATATGGTGGTTGTTCTCGCCATACAGCGTCTCCACGTGCAGCGTGAGCCCGGCCGACTGGACGAACGCACGGAACCATTCCTGGAACAGCTCGGTATCCATGTCGCCCAGTTTCGGACGGGTGAACGGAACCCGCCACACCAGATAGGGCCGATTGGAGGCATCGAGGGCGACCCGGGTCAGGGTCTCGTCCATCGGCACCAGCGCATCGCCGTAGCGGCGGATGCCCAGGCGATCGCCGAGCGCCTTGCTGACCGCCTCGCCAATCGTATAGCCGCTGTCTTCGGTGGTGTGGTGGAAGTCGATATGCAGATCGCCGACTGCGCGTACGCGCAAATCGATCAGGCTGTGGCGCGACAGTTGCTCGAGCATATGATCGAGAAACCCGATCCCGGTCTCGACGTCATAGACGCCAGTGCCGTCGAGATTGACGGTGACCGTAATATCGGTTTCGCGGGTTTGCCGCGTGACACTGGCCGTGCGGCCGTCCTGATTGCGGCCCTGGGATACTTCGTGAATGCTCATTGCAAGCTCCTGCGGTGCCTCAGCGGGCAGCGGTGCGGCGTCTACATAGCAGGGACCGTAGCCGATTGCCACCATCACAAGGCGGCGTCATGGGCTTGACGGCGGCGTACAAATGACCAAATGGAGGGCGGTGCTGTGGCGCGCCGCCGCGCTGCGGTTTAAGGTCTTCGACGACCCGTCACTGAATGCCCGTCACCCCATGCCCATCACATAATGGATGATTGAATGTACACGGCGAACTCCGCAAACGGCCCCGAGCAATGGCATGGCACCACGATTCTGTCGATCCGCAAGGGCGGCAATGTGGTGATCGCCGGCGATGGCCAGGTGACCCTGGGCGCCACCGTGATCAAGGGCACGGCGCGAAAAGTGCGCCCGCTCGGCGACGGCAGCGTGATCGCCGGGTTTGCCGGCGCCACCGCCGACGCCTTCGCCCTGTTCGAACGCCTGGAATCGAAGCTGGAGCAGCATCCCGGCCAGCTGACCCGGGCGTGCGTGGAAATGGCCAAGGATTGGCGCACCGACCGCTATCTGCGCCGGCTTGAGGCGATGATGGCGGTGGCCGACAAGGAGACGTCCCTGGTGCTCACCGGCACCGGCGACGTGCTGGAGCCCGACGACGGCCTGATCGGCATCGGCGCGGGCGGCCCCTATGCGCTGGCCGCCGCGCGCGCGCTGGCCGATCGCGAGGACATGTCGGCCGAGGATATCGCCCGGCGCGCGATGGCCATCGCCGCCGACATCTGCGTCTACACGAACCATGAAACCGTCGTCGAAAGCCTGTGACCAGCTTCAGCCCCCGCGAGATCGTCCACGAACTGGACCGCTTCATCATCGGCCAGAACGATGCGAAGCGGGCCGTCGCCATCGCGCTCCGCAACCGCTGGCGCCGCCAGCAGCTGGCCGGCGATATGCGCGAAGAACATCCTGATGATCGGCCCGACCGGCGTCGGCAAGACCGAGATCGCACGCCGCCTGGCGAAGCTGGCGCAGGCGCCTTTCACCAAGGTCGAGGCGACCAAGTTCACCGAGGTCGGCTACGTCGGCCGCGACGTGGAGCAGATCGTCCGCGACCTGCTGGAGACATCCATCGCGATGACGCGCGAGCGGCTGCGCCGCGAGGTCACCGCGAAGGCCGAGCTGAGCGCAGAGAACCGCGTGCTCGATGCGCTGGTCGGCGAGAAGGCATCGGAGGAGACGCGGACGAAGTTCCGCAAGCTGCTGCGCGAGGGTAAGCTCGACGACAAGGAGATCGAGGTCAGCGTCTCGGAATCGCCCAGCCTCAACCTGCCGACCTTCGACATTCCCGGCATGCCCGGGTCGCAGATGGGCATGCTCAATCTCAACGAGATCTTCGGCAAGGCGATGGGCGGGCGCGAGAAGAGCCGGCGCATGACCGTCGGCGAGGCGCACGGCGTGCTGATCGAGCAGGAGAGCGACAAGCTGCTCGACGAGGAACGGGTGATGCGCGAGGCGATCTCCCTGGTCGAGAACGACGGCATCGTCTTCCTCGACGAGATCGACAAGATCTGCGCCCGCGCCGAGCGCCAGGGCGCCGACGTCAGCCGCGAGGGCGTGCAGCGCGACCTGCTGCCGCTGATCGAGGGCACCACCGTCTCGACCAAGCACGGGCCGGTGAAGACCGACCACATCCTGTTCATCGCCTCTGGCGCCTTCCACCTCGCCAAGCCGTCCGACTTGCTGCCCGAGCTGCAGGGGCGGCTGCCTATCCGCGTCGAGCTGAAGCCGCTGTCGCGCGACGATATGAAGCGCATCCTCACCGAGCCCGAGGCGAGCCTGATCAAGCAGTACGTCGCGCTGATGCAGACCGAGGGCGTGACGCTGGAGTTCACCGACGACGCCATCGACGCCATCGCCGGCCTCGCCGCCGAGATCAACGAGACGGTCGAGAACATCGGCGCGCGCCGTCTTCAGACG
>JAQCGR010000383.1 GCA_027619995.1 Pseudomonadota bacterium
ACTCCGCTTCGGCGCGCCGTGATGGCCGGAGCCGTCTGCATGCCAAACAGTCTCGCTTCCGCTTCGACAGCCGGACGCCGACCGACTGGGGCATGATGAGCACCCGTATCGAAGGCGATTTCTTCGGCGCCGGTGGCAACCAGAACGCCTCGAACTCGAACTCGTTCCGTCTGCGTCACGCCTTTGGCCAGCTCGGTCCGGTCCTCGCGGGTCAGACCTTTACGACGTTCTCGGACACGTCCACGTACGGGGACACGATCGACTTCTACGGCACGGCGGGCGCTGAATTCGCTCGTCAGGCGATGATTCGCTACTCCGCGAGCCTCGGCGAAGGCCTCGGCCTCGACCTCGCGGTTGAGAACCCGCAGAGCCGTATCTTCTTCGCTAACGCGGCGGGTGCTGTGCGTTCGACGAACACCAACGATCAGCTGCCCGACTTTGTTGCTCGCTTCACGTACAACAGCAGCTGGGGCGCGTTGAACCTGTCTGGTGTCGGTCGTCGCTTCAAGTTCGATCTCGGTAGCGGTGGTTCCGATGCCGCATGGGGCTACGGCGTCCATGCTGGTGCCAACGTCAACCTCTGGGAAGGCGGCAACATCGGCGTTCTTGCCAACTTCGGCGACGGTATCGGCCGCTACATCACCGGCGGTCTGTATCGCGGCGCGGTTGCTTCTTGCAGCAACGACGTCAATCCCGGCAACGCCGCTTGTAACGTCGATGTCGAAACGTTGTGGCAGAATAGCGGCATGGTCCGCTTGACCCATAAATGGACCGACAACATCCGCTCGAACGTCCATTACGGCTTCGTCCGTTCGGAACTTCCGACCAGCCAGTTGTTGAAGGCCACCGGCAATGTGAATGCTGTCGTGGATGGCTTGAACAGAAGCGTCGACTATATGTCGGGCAACATCATCTGGAGCCCGGTGTCTCGCGTGAACATCGGCCTCGAAGTGATGCATGGCTGGCGCGATTCGTTCCAGGTCAACAGCACCAACAATACAGGCGAAGCGACCCGCGTGCAGCTCGGTATGCAGTACACGTTCTAAGACTGCCTACCAAGACACTATCGGAGGGCCGGCCCGGTTGGGCCGGCCCTTTTCTTTTGCGTTTCTCCCGAGAATTGCCCAAAGGGCGGACGGCGTGTGCAATGGGTGGATCATGCGGCCAGCGGTCGGTATCTCCGGTGTCCGACAAAGCGATCCGAACCTTCAGCGGCCTTCGCGCCACCAGGCGAGGAGCAGGAAGCCGAGAGCGAGCGCCAAGCCGAGTGGGGCAGGGACGAGCGTTGCGCGGCGCAGATTGTCAACCGCGTAGGCATCGTTACGAACCAAGCCCAGCCATGGGCCGGCCGCATCGCGACCCTGCTGGTCGCGACCCGGTCGGGTGCGCCGATAGGTGGGTGCGCCTTCATCCTCCGCAAGCCAGACGAGGCCACCCCCCGAGGCCGCGGCCAGCGGCGCGAGCCGCGTTTCGTCGGCGCGGGGATCGGCGAGTTCGTCCGGATTGAGCGGGCCAGCGGCAACGAGGGTCGTCGCCTCCCCGTCGAGGATCCGATAGAGCCCGGATTCCTCGATCTCGATAGTCGCCTTGGCGCGTCCGTGGCCAGCTTCGTCCAGGGTTACCGTTCGTTCCCGTCCGCTCGGGCTAAAAACCTTAACCGGACGATCTTCAGGTTCCATGCTGCGTCGGGTGATCTCGATCTGCCCGCGGTCGACCACGGCCCGCAACACATTCTCTTCGAGCTCGGGTTCCTTCATGAGCCAATGGGACAAACGGCGCAGCAGTTCGGCCTGCGGGCCGCCGCCCTCGTAGTCGCGCGCCCATAGCCATAGTTGGTCGCTCAGGATCTGGGCGACCCGGCCTTCGCCGAAGCGGTCGAGGATCAGAAGGGGGCGGTCTTCCGCGCCCTCCATGAGGACGGTGCCGCGCTGGGCATCGACCTCGATCTGACGGAACCAGGGGCCCCAGCGCGGCTCATCCGACTGTCCGCCGGGCAGGCTGTCCGTAATCGGATGCCGGCGGCCGGCCTCGGTCAGTTTCGGCAGGAAGCGCCGTTCCACCACGCGTCCGGTCGGGGCGCCGGGCAGGGCGTCGCGCAAGGGCGTGTTGTAGAGGCTTAGCGGCGTCGCGAAGGTTGGCCCGACGGCGACCAGAAGCGCCCCGCCATTGCGAACGTATTCCACGATATTGGCCAGATAACGCAAGGGCAGGACGCCACGCCGCCGATAGCGATCGAAGATGACGAGATCGAAGTCCCGCAGCTTGACCTCGAACAGCTCACGCACGGGGAAGGTGATCAACGACAGTTCGCGCAAGGGCGTCCTGTCCTGCTTCTCCGGCGGGCGCAGGATGGTGAAATGGACCAGATCGACCGAGGGGTCGGATTTGAGGAAGCGGCGCCAGGTGCGCTCGCCCGGATGCGGTTCGCCGGAGATTAACAGCACCTTGAGCCGATCGCGCACCGCGTTGAGCGTGGCGACGGTGCGGTTGTTCGCGAGAGTCAGTTCACCTTCTTGCGGCGCGATCTCCAATTCGACGATCGCCTCGCCCGCATGATCAGGTGTTATCTCCAGGGTTTCGGTCTGCCCCAGGCTCACCGCGCGCCCCTCGATCGGGCGGCCGTTGAGCCGGATGGCGACCGGGACCTTCCCCGAACCGGCCGGCGCTTCGCCGGTTTCCGTTACCCGAAACCGCAGGGCAACGGGGCGGTCGACGATAGCGAAGCCGGGGGCCTGGACGATCGTGATGCGCCTGTCGAACGCGTTGCGCTCCCCGGTCAGCAGGACATGCACCGGTGCGCCGGGGTCGGGAAGGGGCGCGTCCAACGGGTCGTGAATCCGCCCATCCGTAATCGCGACGAC
>JAQCGR010000037.1 GCA_027619995.1 Pseudomonadota bacterium
AGCTGATCTCAGCGATCAGCCTCGGCCTGGACCCGGTCAGGTCGACCGAGCCCTTGCCCTTCAGATTGACCGGTCCGACCGAGCCCTGGAAGGTCGAGAGCTTCGCCGCCGTCTCGTTGCCCTCAAGTGCGGCCAGCAATTTCAAGCCGCCCAAATTCTGTCCCGCCGGGCGATAATCCGGGGAGATTGCGCGAACCAGACGGACGAAATCGGGAAAATCGGCCGAGATATCCAGATCGTAGGCGAGGACTGCGCCCAGCCCCGAAATCTTGCCCTTGCCCGTCATGCTGCCGCCGGCCAGTTGGAGCGCCGCATCGACCGTCATGTCCTGGCCGCCCGCGCCGCCGGGCCCGCCCTTGAGCGATGCGCGCAGGCCCAGCGCCTCAAGCTCGTTCAGACTTGGCGGCGTGCCGCCGGGAACGAGCGCGAACAAGCGCGCCGGCTGGGGATGATTGAGGCCGATGGTGACATCGTAGCGCGGCGCGGTCGCGAGGTCCGAGACCGTGCCGGCCACGCTCGCCTTGCCGCCCGCCGCGTCGAGTTTCATATCCATGGTGACCCGGTTGCCATCCGTATCGGCAGAGCCCTTGAGGGCGACTGCGCCGATCTGCGCCGCGGGGATGGGCAGTTCCACCCCGGCGAGCTGCGCGAGAGGGCCGATATCGGCTGCGCTCAGGTCCACTGTGCCCTTGATCGTGGGCGTGCCGCCAAATCCGCCGACGGTGCCCGCGACCGCCGCTTGGGCGCCCGCCAGATCCTCGACGGAAAATCCGTTCACCGTGAGCAGGCCATCGTAAAGCGTGCCGTCGAAGGCGACGCCGCGCACGGGCACGTCGTTATAGGTCAGCCTTCCGATCCGGGCCTTGATATTGGCGTCGAACCCGGCCAGCGCGTTGAGTCCTTCAGGGTCCTTCTCCGCAACGCCGGCCCCGCCGGGTTTCGCGCCGGCAGCCGCACCATTGGCGGGCTTCGCCGCCGCCGCCGCTTCCGCTCGCGCCACCGGCATATAGGCGTCGATATTGATGCGGTCGAGATTGACGCTCAGCCCGAAAGCGGGCCGATCGCGCAGGGCCACCGTGACGCCGCCGGTGATGGTGCTCGAATCGAGGGCGACACGGGTATCCGATAGCTGGACTTGCTCGGCTGTCGCAATCACGGTCGCGGCCAAATCCAGCTTGCGCAGGCGATCCGCCGGTACCGCCGCCACATCGACCTTGAGCCATTCCAGCAGGGCCCGCGCATTGTCGGAGGCCAGTTCGACCGTGCCCTCGAAACGGGGCTGGCCGTCGGGCAGTCCGACGAAGCCGAAAACCGAAAGTTCCGATCCTCCCGGCAGAGAAGCGCCGATCTGGTTGACGGTAATCTCGCCATTGTCGAGCACGGCATTGGCGCGCAGGTTGCGCAGCACGGCGCCGTTATAGGCGACCGCATCGACAATCAGATCGACCGACGCGGCCATGCCTTTCGGCAGCCCCGCCGCCGCCTTGTTCGCGGCGCCCGAAGCATCGGGCCGGTTGACACTCTCCGCCTTCAAGGCTGTCGCGGGCGGGGCCGGGGTTGTCGCGTCCCCGCCGGCTTTCCCCGACGCCTCGCCCGCCAGCAATGCGTCCAGATCCATCGTGCCGACGACCAGAGCCAAATCCGCGCGGGGCTGGTCCGCCAAGGCCAGATTGAGCGCCCCGGTCGCGCGGGTCTCCCCCAGGGCCAGTTCCATATCGCCGAGATTGCCGCCGAACTGGGACAGGAGGACCGAGCTTTGCAGATTGAAGGGTTGGGCGAGACCGGCGGGCAGGCCGGACGTCGCGCCGCCCTCGCCGGGCATCAAAGCCGCGAGCAGGGCGCGAAGATCACGCGATTCGGCCTCCAGACGGCCGCTCAACTCGCCTGTCGGGCCCATCTCCGACAACACGCCATTGAAGCGCAGGCGGCCACGATCCTCGGTCGCGCCGAGGGAAAAGGCGACGGCCATGGGGCCGACTCCCATGCGTCCCGTCTTGAGCGCGAGTTCGAGAGGCAGGCCGCGCGCGGTCATGCTGCCCTCGGCTTCGAATGGCCCCTTGAGGGATGTCGCCTTCAAGGTCAGATCCAGATTCTCGATTCGCTCGACCGTCCCCGCCGCCTGATCGCGGAAGATCACCGTGCCGTTCTCAATGACGACACTGTCCAGGCGGATCGCCTGATCCGGCTCCGACACGGCCCCATTGTCGGTCTGGGCACCAGCCTCGCCATCGGGTTTGGCCTCGGAAGCGCCGGCCGGCGCTTCGGGCCGGAAATCGAGATTGGTCCCGCCATCGGCGAAGAGTTCGATCTCGATGACCGGTTCGCTGAAAATGACCGATTCGACCTGGACGTCGCCACCGAGCAGCGGCAGCAGGGCGACCCGCACCCGCAACCCCTTGAGTGCCACCATATCCGCCGCACTTGCGCCCTCGACGTTCGACAGGCGGATGTCGTCCGCCTTGAGCGCGATGGAGGGGATGACTGAAAGCTCGATATCGCCGGCAATGACGAGGTCGCGGCCCGTGATGGCGCGCACCTGGCTGGTCACCTGGCTCTTATACCGGTTGAGATCGACGAAGTTCGGCACCACGAGGGCGACCGCGACAAGCGCGGCGAGCAGGACGCCGATGCCGATCAGGACATTTTTCAACGCATGGGTCTCCCTGGTAATCCGGCCGAAGACGGCCAATTAACCGTAGAAGATGGGCGACATTGCGACAAATGAAAGGCTGGAGACGATTCCCGCGGCTCCGCCGCGATTCACATGCGGATGATCTTGCCCGGGTTCATCAGGTTCGCCGGATCGAGCGCCAGCTTGATCGCACGCATCACGCTCAGCGCCTCGCCATGCTCCGCGACCAGGAAATCGATCTTGCCGCTGCCGACGCCATGTTCGCCCGTGCAGGTCCCTTCCATGGCCAGGGCCCGGTGGACCAGCCGCTCGTTCAGACGTTCCGCCTCGGCGATATCCTTCGGGTCGTCCGGATCGACCAGGATGGTCAGGTGGAAATTGCCGTCGCCGACATGCCCGACGATGGGTGCTATCAGAAACGACGCCTGGACGTCCTTCTGGGTCTCCAGGATGCATTCCGCGAGGCGCGAGATCGGCACGCAGACATCGGTCGGCCACATCTTGCTGCCCGGACGGAGCGCCATGGCGGCATAGCCGGCGTCGTGCCGCGCCTGCCACAACTTGCTGCGATCCTCGGCCTTGTCGGTCCAGCGGAAATCGCCGCCGCCGAGTTCACCCGCGATCGCGCCGACCGATTCGGCCTGCTCCTTCACCCCCGCCGGACTGCCGTGGAATTCCAGGAACAGAGTCGGCAGGACCGGATAATCGAAATCGGCGTAGCGGTTGATCGCGTCGATCATCGGCTCGTCCAGCAGTTCGATCCGCGCCACCGGGATACCCGACTGGATGGTCAGAATGACCGTGTTGACGGCGCCTTCCAGGCTGTCGAAGGAACACACGGCCGAGGACATCGCTTCCGGGATGCCGTAGAGGCGGAGCGCAACCTCGGTGATGATGCCCAGGGTGCCTTCCGAGCCGACGAACATGCGGGTCAGGTCATATCCCGCCGAGGATTTGCGCGCCCGCTGGGCGGTGCGGATCACACGCCCATCGGCCAGCACCACGGTCAGGCTCAGCACATTCTCGCGCATCGTGCCGTAGCGCACTGCGTTTGTGCCCGAAGCCCGCGTCGCCGCCATGCCGCCCAGCGAAGCATTGGCGCCGGGATCGATCGGAAAGAACAGGCCCTGGTCGCGCAGGTCTTCGTTGAGCTGTTTGCGCGTGACTCCCGCCTGGACCCGGCAGTCGAGGTCGTCGCCATTGACCTCCAGGACCGCGTTCATGCGGCTGAGATCGATGCAGATGCCGCCATGCAGCGCCGCGACATGCCCTTCGAGCGAGGTGCCGGTGCCGAAGGCGATGATCGGCGTCTCGTACTGGGCGCAAAGCTTCACGATCGCGGAAACCTCTTCTGTCGATTCCGCGAAGGCGACACCATCCGGCGGCATCGCCGCGTGATAGCTTTCGTCCTTGCCATGCTGCTCGCGCACCGCGGCCGAGGTCGAAAACCGGTCCCCCAGCAGGTCCCGAAGCGATTCGAACAAGGCGTCGTTCCGCCGCTCGGCCGTATTTGCCTGGCCAACCATCGCGCTCACTCCCGTTCGTTCCGCCGAAATCCGTGCCGTTCAAGCTAATCGCCGCCCCGGCATCGGGCAAGCGGCCCCGCCGCCTCACCGGGCCGCCCTTTCCCTCGCCCGCAGATAGACAGGTCCAGGAAATCCTGACACCGTTACAGGCGCATCGAGGCCCTATCAGGCGCGACTTGGGGAAGGACGTAGCCATGCCGGACGGCGCCGCTTCGCGCGATTGGACGTCCGAACTTTCGGTCGTCTCGGATAGTTTCGAGTCCGGCCGTGGCCTGCCGCCGGCCTGCTACACCGATCCCGCGTTCCACGCCGCCGAGATCGACCGCATCTTCCGCCGCGAATGGCTCTGCCTCGGCCGCGAGGACGAGGTGTCCGGGCCCGGCGACTATCTCAGCCTGGACCTGCTGGGCGATCCCCTTGTCATGCTGCGCGACAAGGACGGTGTGCTCCGGGTGCTGTCCCGCGTCTGCCGCCACCGCTCCATGCCGGTGATCAAGGGCCGCGGCAATACGAACACGCTGCTCTGCCCCTATCATCATTGGACCTACGGCCTCGACGGTCGCCTGGTCGGGGCGCCTGAGATGGGCAAGACCCCCGGCTTCGATGCGAAGGCGATCTGCCTGCCCGAGATCCGTCACGAGGTCTGGGAAGGCTTCGTCTTCGTCAATTTCGATTCCGATGCCCCGCCCCTCGGGCCCCAACTTCGGGGCGTCTCCCGCCTGCTCGCCAACTATCGGCTATCGGAATTGCGCACGGCACGCAGCCTGCCCTTCGATATCGAGTGCCGGTGGAACTGGAAGCTGATGTGCGACAATTTCATCGAGCCCTATCACCATGTCGGTGTGCATCTGAAATCCCTGGAGCCGAGCCTGCCGGCCCGCCTGTCCGAGATCGTCGAATCGGACGGCCCCTGGACCATGGTCCATATGCGCTACCGCAAGGGCCGCAGCCCAGAGGAGGCTCCCGACCCAGACGCCCCCGCCCTGCCGCCCTTCCCCGGCGCCGACCCATTGCAGCGCCGGACCTTCACCCTGCTCCACATCTTTCCCAACCTGCTGGTGTCCTTCTTCACGGACCATATGCAGTTCTACCGCCTGTTCCCCGAAGGGCCCGACCGGGTCCATATGGAAAAGCTCTTCTGCTATCCGCCCGAGGCCATGGCCCTGCCCCAGTTCGAAGACGCGGTCGAGCACAACGAACGCTCCTTCATCGAATTCCGCGACGAAGACATCGACGCCGTCCTGGTCCTGCAGCAGGCCTATCGCTCGCGCCATGCCCAGCCCGGCGTCTTCAGCCATCTGGAACGGCCGATATGGGACTTCGCCCGCTGGATCGCCGACCGCATGGAACGGGCCTGATCCGATGACCGTGACGACCGAATCGACCTCTCTTCGTCTGAGCGGCCCGGCCGGAAGCTGGGATCTCTCAGCCTGCACCGCGCCCTTCGAATCGGCCGTGACCCTGCCCGCCGTTTGCTACACCGATCCGGCCTTTTTCGCGGCGGAGGTCGAGACGATCTTCCGGGGCGATTGGGTCTGCATCGGCCGCGCCGACGAGGTGCCCGAGCCGGGCGATTATGCCTGCGTCGACATGGTCGGCGAGCCGATGGTCATGGTGCGCGGCGAGGACCGGGCCTTGCGCGTCTTCTCCAGCGTCTGCCGCCACCGCTCCATGCCCGTGGCCAGCGGCGCGGGCAATGCCAGAAGCCTCGTCTGTCCCTATCATGCCTGGACCTACGACCTGACCGGCCGGCTGGTCGGCGCGCCGGAGATGGGCAAGACCCCGGGCTTCGATGCCAAGTCCGTCTGCCTGCCCGAGATCCGCCACGCGGTCTGGTTCGGCTTCGTGATGGTCAATCTTGACGGTCAGGCCGCGCCCTTCGCGCCGCCCCTCGCGCCCTTGGAAACGCGCGTCGCCCATTGGCGACTGGACGAGATGCACAGCGTCGACCACTACGCTTTCGATTATCCCTGGAACTGGAAGGTGATGATCGACAATTACATCGAGTGCTATCACCACCCGACGATCCACGGCAAAAGCCTGGAGCCCTCGATGCCCGGCCGGGCCAGCTATTTCGAGCCGGAGGAGGGGCCGTTCAGCATCATGCAGATGCCCTACCGCAAGGGGCACCGGCCGACCGATCCGCGGAGACCGGGCGACGACGCCCCGCGCCTGCCCCTGATCGAAACCTTGAGCGAGGATGAGTTGAGCCGGGGCGCGACCTTGCAGATCCTGCCCACCCTGCTGGTCTCCCTCTATCCGACGCATATGGACTACTACTGCATGTTCCCGGAAGACCCTTCACGCCTGCGCCTGCGCAAGAGCTTCTGCGTCCTGCCGGAGCAGATGGCCCATCCGGACTATCAGGCCGGCATCGAACAGACGACCGCCAATTATCTGAAATATGCGCCCGAAGATTTCGGCGTCTGCCGGGGCCTGCAGAGCGGCTTGAGCGCCGGCCTCTCTCGGCCCAGCCGCTACTGCCCCATGGAAGTGGGCGATTGGCGCTTCGCCAAATACGTTGCCGAACGCGTCACCGGTGCCTGACCGGCCATATTTGTTAAAGTCCGAAGAGGATTCGGCAGGATTGGAGGACGAGCGATGGAAATGCGCCCCCTGGGCAAGACCGGCTTCGAGGTGTCCGCCCTGGGCTTCGGCGGCGCCCCGGTCGGCTTCGACGCGCTCGACCAGCAGGCCGTAGCCGGAATCCTGAACACCATGCTCGACCGGGGCGTCAACCTGATCGACACAGCCGCCGCCTATAAAGGATCCGAAGAAGCGATTGGCGAGGCTGTCGGCGCGACGAATACGTCCTGGTCTCCAAATGCGGCCTTGGCATCCAGGGCATCGAGGGCGACCCCTGGTCGGCCCCGGCGATAGCGGCGACGGTCGAGCGCGCCTTGAAACGCCTGCGGACCGACCGGCTCGACGTCATGCTGTTGCATTCCTGCGAGTTGGAAATCCTGGAGCGGGGCGAGGCCATTGAGGCCCTGGTCAAGGCGAGGGAGGCCGGCAAGATCCGCCATCTCGGCTATTCCGGCGACAACGAAGCCGCCGTCTGGGCCGCGAAACACCCGGAGGTCGCGCTCATCGAGACCTCGGTCAATATCTGCGATCAGGCGAATATCGACACGCTCCTACCGGCGACGCGCGCCCATGAGATCGGGGTTCTCGCAAAGCGGCCGATCGCCGACGCTGCCTGGCGGCAGACCAGCGAGATAAGCCCCTTCTATCTCAAATACTCGCGGGACTACGCCGCACGGCTCGAAAGCATGGGGATCGCCCCCGCGGATCTGGGATTCGATGGCGAGCCAGGCACGGCCTGGCCGGAGATCGCCCTGCGTTTCACCCTGGCGCAGCCGGGTGTGACGACGGCGATCGTCGGCACGACCAGGGAATCGCATCTGGAAGCGAATATCGTCGCCGCCGAAAAGGGTCCCCTGCCCGCCGATGCCGTCGAAACCGTGCGCGCAGCCTTCAGCAAGGCCGAAGCCGCAGCGGGCGCAGCCTGGCCGGGACTGCGCTAACCGCCGGCTCTATTTTGAGGCCGGCCCGAAGCCGCCGCCGCCCGGCGTTTCGATGACGAAAACGTCACCCGGCTCGACCTGGGTCGAATCCGTGCCGGTCAGGTCCGTCCGTCTGCCATCCGTCCGTTCGACCCAGTTGCGGCCCTTCGCACCGTCTTCGCCCCCGGCCATGCCGTAGGGCGCGACACGCCGCCGGTTGGACAGGATCGCCGCCGTCATCGCTTCCAGGAACCGCACCCGGCGCACCACCCCGTCGCCGCCGCGATGCTTGCCAGCCCCGCCCGAGCCGCGCCGGATGCCGAAGCTTTCCAGCAGGACGGGGAAGCGCCATTCCAGCACTTCGGGATCGGTCAGGCGCGAATTGGTCATATGGGTGTGGACCGCGTCGGTGCCGTCGAAATCCGGCCCCGCGCCCGAACCGCCGCAGATTGTTTCGTAATACTGATAGCGCTCGGTGCCGAAGGTGAAGTTGTTCATCGTCCCCTGGGCCGCCGCCATGACGCCGAGGGCGCCATAGAGCGTGTCGGTGACGACCTGGCTGGTTTCGACATTGCCCGCCACCACAGCGGCCGGATAGCGCGGGTTCAGCATGCAGCCTTCCGGGATCACGATTTCGAGGGGTTTGAGCACTCCGTCGTTCATCGGGATATCGTCGTCCACCAGGGTCCGGAAAACGTAGAGCACGGCCGCCCGGCAAACGGCGGACGGGGCATTGAAATTGTCGGGCAGTTGGGCCGAGGATTCGGAGAAATCGATGCGCGCGGTCCGGGCCTGGCGGTCGATCGTGATACGCACCGCGACCTTGGCGCCATTGTCCATCTCATAGGCGAATGCGCCGTCCTTGAGGACGTCGAGCACGCGGCGCACCTGTTCCTCGGCATTGTCCTGGACGTGCTGCATATAGGCATGCACGACGTCGAGCCCGAAATGCTCGATCATCCGGCGCAGCTCCTGCACGCCCTTCTCGCAGGCCGCGATCTGGGCCTGGAGATCGGCAATATTCTGCTGGACATTGCGCACCGGGTAGTCGCCGGAGCCCAGCAAATCGATCAACGCCTGCTCGCGGAATGTGCCGCCATCGACCAGCAGCAAATTGTCGATCAGGACACCTTCCTGATCCACCGTCTTGCTGTCGGGCGGCATCGAACCGGGGGTGATGCCGCCGATATCCGCGTGATGGCCACGGCTGGCCGTGAAGAACAGAATATTGTCGCCCGCATCGTCGAAAACCGGCGTGATGACCGTGACATCGGGCAGATGCGTGCCGCCGTTATAGGGCGCGTTCAGGCAGAAAACGTCGCCCGGCTTCATGCCCCCTTCGTTCTGTCGGATCACCGCCATCACGCTCTCGCCCATCGAACCCAGATGGACCGGCATATGCGGCGCGTTGGCGATCAGGAAGCCCTTCGGATCGAAGATCGCGCAGGAGAAATCCAGCCGCTCCTTGATGTTCACCGAATAGGCGGTGTTCTCCAGGGTCACGCCCATCTGCTCGGCGATCGACATGAAGAGGTTGTTGAAGACTTCCAGCATCACGGGATCGACCGTGGTGCCGACGGCGACCCGCTTGGGCAGGGCCTTGACCCGGCGCAGGACGAGATGGGCGCGGTCCGTCACCTCCGCCTGCCAGCCCGGATCGAGCACGGTGGTCGCCGTCGCTTCGACGATGATCGCCGGCCCGTCGACCTTCTGGCCCGGCGCCATGCGATCGCGGTCATAGACCGGCGCCTCGTGTTGTTCGTCGGCGGCGAACATTTCGGCCCGCGCCACGGCGTCCGGAATACCCGGATTCGCCGGCACGGCGTAGATAGGATCTTCCGTCGCGTCGGTTTCCCCGACCACCTCGACCGAGATCGCCTCGACCACATGGCCCTTCTCGGGCATGACGAAGCCGTAGCGCTGGCGATGGCTGTCCTCGAACTGAGCGACGATTGCGGCGCGCGCGCCGTAATCGACGATATGCGTGGTGTCAGTTCCCTCGTATTTGAGGTGGACCTTGCGCATGGTGCGCAGCCGCTCGCTCGGTATGCCCTGGTTGCGTGTCTCCTCCCGCGCATCCTCGGCCAGGGCGTCGAACTCGGCGACGAGCGAGCCGACCAGCCCGTCATCCAAAGGCATCTCGACCGCCCGCTCGCGGATCACCCGGATATCGGCCAGGCCCATGCCATAGGCCGAAAGCACTCCGGCATAGGGGTGGATGAACACCGTCTTCATGCCCAGCGCATCGGCGACCAGACAGGCATGCTGACCGCCCGCGCCACCGAAGCAGCACAGGGCGTATTCGGTGACGTCATAGCCGCGCTGAACGGAGATCTGCTTGATCGCGTTAGCCATGTTCTCGATCGCGATCTTCAGGAAGCCGCCGGCGACCTCGACCGGGCTGCGCGTGTCGCCGGTCTCCTCCTGGATGCGCGCGGCCAGGGTCTCGAACTTCTCGACCACCACATCCCGGTCGAGCGGCTCGTCCCGTCCCGGCCCGAAAACATGGGGAAAGAATTCCGGCTGCAGCTTGCCGAGCATCACGTTGCAATCGGTCACCGTCAGCGGTCCGCCGCGGCGATAACAGGCCGGCCCCGGATTGGCGCCCGCCGAATCCGGCCCCACCCGGTACTTCGCGCCGTCGAAATGCAGGATCGAGCCGCCGCCCGCCGCAACGGTATGGATGCGCATCATCGGCGCGCGCATCCGCACCCCGGCGACCTGGGTTTCGAAGGCACGTTCGTATTCGCCGTTGTAATGGGCAACATCGGTCGATGTCCCGCCCATATCGAAGGTAATGATCCGCTCGAAGCCGCCCATCTCGGCGACCCGCACGCCGCCGACGATGCCGCCGGCCGGACCGGACAGAATGCTGTCCTTGCCCTGGAAGAAGCGGGCATCCGTCAGCCCGCCGCTCGACTGCATGAACATCAGCCGCGCATCGCCCAGATCGGCCGCGACCCGGTCGACATAGCGGCGCAGGATGGGCGAGAGATAAGCGTCGACCACCGTGGTATCGCCCCGGCTGACTAGCTTCATCAGCGGACTGACCGCATGGCTGGCCGAAACCTGGGTGAAGCCGATCTCGCGCGCCATCTCGGCGACCGCCTGCTCATGAGCCGAATAGCGGTAGCCATGCATGAAGACGACGGCCGCGGCCCGGATGCCGTCGGCATAGGCTGCTTCCAGACCCGCCCGCGCGCCCGCCAGGTCGAGAGGCGTCAGGACCACGCCTTGGGCGTCGAGCCGTTCGTCCACCTCGACCACACGCTCATAGAGCAATTCGGGCAGCACGATTTCGCGCACGAACAGATTGGGCCTGTTCTGATAGGCGATGCGCAGGGCATCGGCAAAGCCGCGGGTGATGATCAGGACCGTGCGATCGCCCTTGCGCTCCAGCAGCGCATTGGTCGCGACGGTCGTGCCCATCTTGACCGCCTCGACGGCGGATTCGGGAATGGCGGCGCTGCCGCGCAGGCCGAGCAGATCGCGGATGCCCTGAAGCGCGGCATCCTCGTATTGCTCTGGGTCCTCGGACAACAGCTTATGGGTGACGATCCCGCCGTCCGGGCGCCGGGCCACCACATCGGTGAACGTCCCGCCCCGGTCGATCCAGAACTGCCAGCGTCCGGCTGCGTTGCCTTCGCTCATGCCACCCTCTCGATCCAATGATCGCCCAACCGGGGCGAAGTCCGGCGAGAGCCTACGCACCGGCCCTCGCGAATCAAGCGGCGATCGGGTCGATCGCGCACAATACACATGTGATTCCGTTGATTCCGTCGATTCGATGGATTCGAACCATTCATCGCGTCATATATAGGGCGCGTTGCGGCCCGACCCTCGAATTTACGCAGCGGGGCAACGCGTATAATGAATGGCGCCACGCCGATCATTCGCGGGCAGGATCCTTGATCGATGCTCGCGGAGTCCTACTTTCGCGGCGCAACAGGCAACTTCTTACTCGGCGGATTCATGAGCATTTGGGGCAAGGTCATCGGCGGGGTCGCGGGCTTCGCCATCGGCGGGCCGTTGGGCGCCTTGGCGGGCGCGCTGGCGGGCCATGCCGTCGATTCCGCGAAACGCATTCGCCAGCTCATGCCGGATATCGAGCAGAAACGAACGGCCTTTACCGCCGCCGTCGTCGTGCTGGCGGCCAAGATGGCCAAGGTCGACGGCACGGTGACCCGGGCCGAAATCGATGCCTTCAAGGCCATCTTCCGCATTCCCGGTCAGGATATGGGCGAAGTCGGCCGCCTGTTCGACGAGGCGCGCAAGGACGCCACCGGCTACGAGCCCTATGCCGAGCAGATCGCCGAGCTGTTCCGCGGCCATCCCGCCGTGCTGGAAGGGCTGCTCGCCGCGCTGTTCCATATCGCCAAGGCCGATGGCGTGATCCATCCGGCCGAACGCGAATATCTCAACCGGGTGGCCGAGATATTCGGTTTCGGACCCGATCGGTTCGCACGGATAAACGCGGGTCATGCCGGACCGGACGAGGGCGATCCCTATGAAATCCTGGGCGTCGCCAAGGGCGCGCCGGAGGCCGAGGTCAAGGCCGCCTGGCGCAAGCTGACGAGGGAGAACCATCCCGACCGGCTGGTCGCCGAGGGGCTGCCCCAGGAGTTCGTCGATCTGGCCAACGAGAAAATGGCGACGATCAACGTCTCCTATGACCGGATCGCCAAGAGCCGGGGCTTCAAATAGCCGTGGCGGCCGAACCCCCTATCCTGACCCTGCGCGGGGCGCGCATCGCCTTCGGCGGCAAGCCGTTGTTCGAAGAAGCCGAACTGCAGGTGTCGCGCGGCGACCGCCTGTGCCTTGTCGGGCGCAACGGCAGCGGCAAATCGACCCTCATGAAGATCGTCTCCGGCCAGGTCGAGCTCGATGCCGGCGAAGTCTGGGTTCAGCCGGGCACGCGTATCGCCTACCTGCCCCAGGACCCGCCCCTGGAGCCCGGGCGCACGATCCTCGACTATGTCACCGAAGGGGCGGATGCGGTACATCAGGCGGAAGCCTCTCTCAGCCGTTTCGATCTCGATCCCTGGACCGATCTCGGTACCCTCTCCGGCGGCGAAGGGCGGCGCGCCGCCCTGGCCCGCGCCTTCGCCGGCAATCCCGATATCCTGCTGCTCGACGAGCCGACGAACCATCTGGACCTGACGACGATCGAACGGCTCGAACGCGATCTCGCTGGTTTTTCCGGCGGCCTCTTGCTGGTCAGCCATGACCGTACCTTTCTGACCAACGTCTCCAACCGCACGATCTGGCTCGAACGCCGCCGCCTGCATTCCAACAACGCGGGCTTCGGCACTTTCGACGACTGGAGCGAAGCCCTGCTCGCCGAGGAAGAGCGCGAACTCGAACGGATCGACAAAAAGCTGGCCGAGGAAACGCACTGGCTGCATCGCGGCGTCACCGCGCGGCGCAAGCGCAACCAGGGGCGGCTGCACCGGCTGGAGGATATGCGCCAGTTTCGCGCCGCCTTGCTGGGTGAGCGCCGGGGCGACGCCCAGATCCGCATCAACGAAGGCGATGTGCGAAGCCGTCTGGTGATCGACGCGGAGGATATCCGCAAGGCCTATCCCCTGCCGGAGGGAGAGGGCGGTGAGGACGACGACAACGGCGAGCGGGTCGTCATCGACGGGTTCTCGACCCGTATCCTGCGCGGCGACCGGGTCGGGCTGATCGGCCCGAACGGCGCGGGCAAGACCACCCTGCTGAAGATCCTGACCGGCGTCATGGCGCCGGATTCCGGTCGTATCCGTTTGGCCAAGCGGCTGGAAATCGCTTATTTCGACCAGCATCGCGAGCAACTCGACCGCGATGCGACGCTCTGGAACATCCTTTGCCCGGGCGGCGGCGACAGCGTCACGGTCCAGGGTCACCAACGCCACGTCGTCGCCTATCTCAAGGATTTCCTGTTCACGCCCGAACAGGCTAGGAGCCCGGTGGGGAGTCTTTCGGGCGGCGAGCGCAACCGGCTTCTGCTAGCCAAGATTCTGGCCAAGCCGAGCGATCTACTGGTCCTCGACGAGCCGACCAACGATCTCGACATGGATACCCTGGACCTGCTCGAGGATCTTCTGGGCGAATATGCCGGCACAATGCTGGTGGTCAGCCACGATCGCGACTTCCTCGACCGCATCGTCACCAGCACCATTGCCTTCGAAACCGACGGCACGATGCAGGAATATGCCGGCGGCTACCGCGACTACCTGTTGCAACGGCGCAGCCGCAAGGCGTCGAAGCCCCGCCAGGCAACCAATGGCGCCAAGTCGAAACCCGAGGAGAAGCGCCGGAGCGTGTCCACCGCCCGCATGGCCTTCAAGGACAAGCACGCGCTGGAAACTCTGCCCAAGCGGATTGCTGCTTTGTCATCCGAGATTGCCGCCCTCGAAGCTCAGCTTGCCGATGCCCGCCTCTACGCGCGCGATCCCGAAACATTCGATAAGTCGGTGGGGCGGCTCGACGGTGCGCGGGGCGAATTGCAGCAAGCCGAAGAAGCCTGGCTCGAACTGGAGATCAGACGCGAAGAACTGGAGGGGGCGGCGCCCGAAAGGGCCGCCGGGGGATGAACCCTCTCGCCCTGGGGTTGGGGCTCTTCGTGATGGTGATCTGGGGCCTCAATTTCGCGGTCGGCAAGATTGCCCTGGCCGAACTGCCGCCCATCTTCTTCATGGCCGTGCGCTTCGCATTGGTCGCCCTGGCCCTGGTCTGGTTCGCGCCGGTGCCGCGCGCCCATTTGCGCGGGTTGTTCTTCGCCTCGATATTCATCGGAGCCGGGCATTACGCCCTGTTCTTCACGGGGCTCACCGGGGTCGAGGCAGGAGCCTCCTCCATCGCCCTGCAGCTTCAGGTGCCCTTCGCCGCCCTGGTCGCGGCTTTCGTGTTCCGGGAGCGCCTGGGATGGTTGCCGGCGGCGGGCATGGCCGTCGCTTTCGTCGGCGTGGTGGTCATCGCCGGCACGCCGCGGATCGGCGCCAATCCGATACCGTTCCTGCTATGCGTCGCGTCCGGATTCGTCTGGGCCCTGGGCAATATCCGCGTCAAGCAGCTCGGCCGGTTGAACAGTTTCGCCGTCAACGCTTGGATCGCGGTCTTCACCGCGCCCCAGCTTTTTTTCCTTTCCTTCCTGTTCGAGAGCGGCCAGTTCGACGCGCTCTCCAACGCAGGTTGGCGCGGCTGGGGCGGCATTCTCTATATGACCGTCGCGGTATCGATCGTGTCCTATTCGATCTGGTACTGGCTAATCGCGCGTTTCGAAGTGAACCAGACCATGCCGCTGACCCTGCTGATGCCCGCCTTCGGCGTCGCATCCGGCGCCGTTTTCCTGGACGAAGCGCTGACCACGCGCCTGATCCTGGGCGGCCTTCTGACCGTCGCCGGGGTCGCTGTCATTCAGCTCTACGGCCTTGGCGCGGCCGGGCGCGCGGCCCGCGCAGGGAAGAAAGGCGGGAAAAGCGTTTGACAGTCTGACGGCGCTTCTTCCGAATGCCCCGGTCCAGATCGGGGGGAACAACGGGACATGAAGCCCAGCAGCATTCTCATGGCGATCGCGGTGCCGACCCTATGGGGTTTCGGTTTTGCGATATCAAAGGCGGCCCTCGGCGAAGAAGGGTTTCCGCCGATCCTTCTGACCGCGCTGCGCTTTTCCGTGACCGCCCTGGCCCTCGTCTGGTTCTTCCGGCCGCCAGTGAAATTCTTCCGGCAGCTTTTCGTCATATCCCTGGTCAGCGCGACGATCCAGTACAGCCTGACCTATACGGGCCTCGACGGGGTCGATGCCTCGATTGCCGCCATCGTGGTGCAACTTGAAATTCCTTTCGCGGCCATCCTCGCGGCGTTTTTCTTCAAGGATCATCTGGGCTGGCGGCGCACGCTCGGCATGACCTTGGCCTTCGTCGGCATCGGATTCCTGGCGGGAGAGCCGCGTGTGCAGGACAATCTGCTTCCGGTTTTCCTGGTCGCATCCGGCGCCTTTGTCTGGGCCCTCGGCCAGATGCTCATCAAGAAGCTCGGCGGCAAGATCGACGGGTTCACCCTTGTCGCCTGGGTCGCGGCCTTCGCCGCACCCCAGCTTTTCCTCTCGTCCTGGGTTTTCGAGGACGGGCAGTGGGAGGCGATTCAGAATGTCGGGTGGGTCGGATGGGCCGTCGTCGCCTATCTCGGCCTGATCATGAACGGCGTCGGCTATACGATGTGGTACCACATCCTGGGCAAGCACGACGTCAATCAGGTGGCGCCCTTCCTGCTCCTGGTTCCGGTCGCCTCCGTCACCACGGCCGTCCTGTTTCTGGGCGAACCCTTGACCCTGTTTGTCGTGATCGGCGGATCGGTGGTCGTCGCCGGGGTCGGCATCATCACGATCCGGCGCCCGCGCCAGGCCTCACTCGCCCCGGAAGCAAAGGTCGAGGATTAGGGTGCAGTTGCACCCCAGCCCATCGCCCAATCAGGAGCCACGACCGACCGGCGCGGAGATCGACATCCTGCTGCTTCACTACACGGGCATGCGGAACCGCGACGAAGCACTCGCGCGGCTCCGCGATCCGGCGGCCAAGGTGAGTGCCCATTACCTGATCGACGAAGACGGTGCCGCCTACATCCTGGTCGAGGAAGAGGCCCGCGCCTGGCATGCCGGTGTTTCGCACTGGGCCGGGGACAGCGACATCAATTCCCGATCGATCGGGATCGAACTGGTCAACCCCGGCCATGAGTTCGGCTATCGCCCCTTCCCGGAAGCCCAGATCGTCGCGCTGACCGCATTGTGCCAGGACATCCTGGCCAGGCACCGGATTCCCCCGGGGCGCGTGCTGGGCCATTCCGACGTGGCCCCCGCCCGCAAGCAGGACCCGGGCGAACTGTTTCCCTGGGAAGGCCTTGCCCGATCCGGCATCGGCCTTTGGCCTGGCGAGCCGGATTTCGATCCCGATGCGCCGACCTTCGAGCCCGGCGCCAACGATCCCGAAATTGCCGCTTTCCAGGACGCACTCGTCCGATACGGCTATGGGCTGACGGCGTCAGGCCGCCTTGACGAGGAAAGCGTATACGTCTTGCGCGCCTTCCAACGGCATTTCCGTCCGGCCCGCATCGACGGGCGCATCGATCCGCAGAGCCGCGCTATCCTTCACGCTCTGCTCGCCCTCCCGGCCCAGGCGGATTGACCTCTCACGGACAGCAGCCTACCTAGATGTCGCCAGACGGTCGGATGGCCGCCTTCCGGCTTGCCGGGGGGAGGAAAGTCCGGGCTCCACAGAGACACGGTGCCGGGTAACGCCCGGCGGGGGCGACCCCAGGGAAAGTGCCACAGAGAGCAGACCGCCCGCTTCGGTTTCGGCCGCAGCAGGTAAGGGTGAAAGGGTGCGGTAAGAGCGCACCGCGCCCCCGGCAACGGGGGCGGCAAGGCAAACCCCACCGGGAGCAAGACCAAATAGGGGCGGCAAGTGGCATGTCTTCGGGCCGCCGCCCGGGTCGGTCGCGCGAGGCATCCGGCGACGGATGTCCCAGATGAATGGCCATCCCCTGCGCGAGCAGGGACAGAACCCGGCTTACAGACCGTCTGGCATCTTCCCCATTCTTGGGACGAATACTTCCCGATTACTTGCCGGCCCAGCATCGCGCAAGGCCCTGTCGCCGCTCGGCGCCCAGGGGCGCCGATACGCGATTCGCGCCGGAACTCCCACGAAAGAACATTAAGAGAACATATTTGTGCCGCGATACTGCGCAATCTTGACCGGGCAACGACGATCCAGCAGGGCCGCTTAGTCGCGATCTAGAGCATCATCCGATCTGCGTGAATCGAAATAGGGGATTCCGTTGGATCGGGATTTCTGATTC
>JAQCGR010000384.1 GCA_027619995.1 Pseudomonadota bacterium
CATTTCTCTTCTCCTTCAGGGTCCAGTCTAAATTAACTTTTGGACCACTCTGAAGGGGGCAGATCACGGGGCGATCCGCTCAGCAAGCTGGGGATCCATCGAAGGAATCATGCGCGCTGTCGCGCCTGCGGATTTGCCGTCGCTTTGCATGGCGGTTTCCTCTATTTCCCCCGACCGGCGGCACGGCTGACGCGGCTATCCGCGCCGGCCTCCGCGCCGACGATTTCCAGCCATTGCCCGACATGGTCGCGCTGGTGCGGCTTGCTGATCTTGCGCGTGTTGAACATCGCCTGGACGGCGACCCCATCCGCCACGGCGACGAACATCTCGGCGAGGGCCTCGGGATCGAGCGCCCGAACCGACCCGTCCGCCTGACAGTATTCGATGGCTTGGCGAATCTGACCGCGCCACCAGTCGTAATAGGCCGCCAGTTCGGCCGACAGGGCTGGGTCGTTGACCCCTTCGGCCCAGAAGAAAAAGAAGATCCGGCACAGCGCCTCGCGCTGTTCGTCGAGCGGCATGCCCTCTTCGATCACGCCGCGGAGGCGGTCGAGGCCGGTCCTGTCGCGCATGATGCGGGCCATGCGGAGGACGATGACCCGCGCGGCCTCGCGCAGCCCGCCGATCAGCAATTCCCGCTTGTTGTCGAAATAGTGGCAGAGCACGCCGGTCGACCAGCCCGCTTCCCGCGCCACGTCGCGCACCGTCACGCCGCCCACGCCCTCCCGCGCGACGACGCGGAGCACGGCCTTGGCGATTTCCTCGCGGCGCTGTTCGTGGTCGACGATCTTGGGCATCGGCTTGTGGCTCGCGGGGAAGAAAAGGGGTTACCCTTGTCCGCAAGGTTTTAAATCGAACATCTGTTATAAGTCAATTCGTGGCGCATCGGATATCGGCCGGTTCGCCCATGTGGCTGCCATGCGAAGGGTTGAGGCGATGACTGTCGAAAACTCCCCCCTGACCACCACTGCCAATGCCGGCAAGATCGCGCTCGTCACCGGGGGCGGCTCGGGCATCGGCCGGGCGACCGCGCTCGAACTGGGGCGCACGGGCGCGAGGGTGGTGGTCTGCGGCCGCCGCCGCGAACCGGTCGACGAGACGTGCGATCTCTTGCGCGCGGCCGGTGCCGAGGCTCTTTCGGTCCGGACCGACCTGCGCGAGCCCGACCAGGTCGACCGCCTGCTCGATGCCGCGCTCGAGCGCTTCGGGCGGATCGACATTCTCGTCAACAACGCGGGTGGCCAGTTCATGGCGCCTGCGGAGGAAATCACCCTCAAGGGCTGGCGCGCGGTGCACCGGGTCAGCCTCGACGCCGTCTGGGACATTACCCAGAAGGTCGCGGAGCGCTCGATGATTCCCAATCGCGCCGGCGTCGTCGTCTTCATCGGCTTCAGCCCCGAGGGCGGCAGCCCGGGCTTCGCCCATGCCACGGCCGCACGCGGGGCGGTCGAGTCCCTGACCTCCGCCCTGGCCCTGGAGTGGAGCCGCTTCGGCATCCGCACGGTTTGCGTTTCGGCGGGCCATATCGAGAGCGAGGGGATGCGCGAGAATTACCCGGCTGAGCTTCAAGCCGCCTGGGCCGGGCAGGTGCCGATGAAGCGCTACGGCACCGCGGCGGAATGCGCGACCGTGATCGCCTTTCTGACCTCTTCCGGGGCGTCCTATGTCACGGGCACGACGCTCTATGTCGATGGTGGCGTCAATGCCTGGGGCAATGCCTCGACGCCGCCGGATCTGGATCCGGACGACGGGCCGCCAACCGCCGTTCCGTGGCGCTCGACGCGGGAGACCTAGGCCGGGCGGCGCGCGTCGTGCCGGAGGGATTGCCCTGTTCCAACCGAAGGTGTCAGGAGTACCATCGCCGTCGAACAAGACGGCGAAAAAGAGGAGGGCGCGAGACATGAGTGCGGGGATGGACAGGGGCCATTGCCATATCGACGACCTGGATTGGGGCGTGCCGCAAGGGCGCAACTGGGGCGATATGCGCTGGAAGGAGGTCTTCAACGCCGAGCGTTTCGGATCGAACGAGTTCGTCTTCGGCTATGGTGAACTCGATCCCGGCCAGGCCCAGCCGCTCCATACCCATAGACAGACGGAGACGATCTTCGTCACGGAAGGCCAGGCGAAGGTGCGCCTGGGCGCGCGCTCGATCGAAGTTGGGCCGGACTCGGCGGCGATCTTCCCGGCCGGGATGCCGCATTTTATCGCGGTCCTGGGGAATGAAACGCTGCGCTTCATGGCGACCTACGCGACCGAGAAGCAGGGCCAGGACGTGGCGGCGATTCCCGCCGGTGAGGCCGCGGCCGCGAAGGTCGATTTCGTCAATGGCCGCTTCACCCGCTGGGCCGTGGCCGAGGAATTCGACGCCTGGATCCCCATCGAACCGTCCAAGGGCAAGAAGAGCATGTGCGTCCGCCTGCTCGTGGGCGGGGGAACCGAACTCGGCAAGGAACTGCGCGGCGGCACCTGCCAACTCCCCGTCGGCGCCCATTACACCCGCCATTTCCACGACCAGGCCGAAATCTATGTCGGCCTCTCCGGCCGGGGCATCGTCTATGTCGGCGACGAAGCGGTGGAGGTCCGCCCCGGCACAGCAATCTATCTCGGCGGTCGCGTCCCCCACGGCGCCGACACCTTGGGCGACGAACCCTTCCGCATGTACTGGCTCTACGGCATGGAATCGACCGGCGAGAGCTTCAACTGGACGCCGGTCGAGGACACCTATACGGAGGCGCGGGGGTAGGGGGCTATCCCGACCACCGCTGTCGGCTAAACCCCTCTAGACCCGCATTTCCCATGTAACCGAACCATTTGATGCGGCTTTCGTCTATTTCTTACATATAATTCAGTG
>JAQCGR010000385.1 GCA_027619995.1 Pseudomonadota bacterium
TGGTTGTTCGCCGCCCCGGCGACAACCTTCACGCGCAGGCGCGGCACCGTCTCGTCGTTGATCGCGCCGCCCAGCGCACAGGGCGCGAAGATATCCGCCGCCACCTCGTAGATCGCATCGACCGCCACGCTCGCGGCCCCCAGTTCCGTCTCGGCCCGGGCCACCCGTTCGGGCACGGTATCGGCCACGGTCAGGCGGGCGCCCGCACGGCTCAGATGTTCGGCCAGGCGAAATCCGACATTGCCCAGACCCTGGATCGCGACATGGACACCGTCGAAGGACTCCCGGCCTAGGCCGTGGCGCAGGCAGGACTTCAAGCCGCAGAAGATCCCGTAGGCCGTGGGCGGCGAGGTATCGCCGCTCTGCCCGGGCAGCCCGACGACATATTGGGTTTCCTTTCTGAAGGTCACGAGGTCCTCGACCGTCAGGCCGACATCCTCGGAAATCGTCATCGCGCCGTTGAGCTTGTCGACCGCGCGCGCCATGGCGCGCAGCAGGGCCTCGGTCTTGTCCTTGTGCGGATCGCCGATGATGACGGCCTTGCCGCCGCCGTAGCGCGCACCGATGAAGGCCAGCTTGTAGGTCATGGCGCGCGAGAGGCGAAGAACGTCGTCCAGCGCCGCCTGGGTCGTCTCGTAAGGCCACATGCGGCAGCCGCCGCCCGCCGGCCCCATGGTGGTGTCGTGAATTGCGATGATCGCCCGCAGCCCGGTTTCCCGATCCGCGACGAAGATCACCTTCTCGTGGGCATCGAATTCCGGCGAGGACCAGATTTCCATCGTACCGTCCCGCATCATTTAAGCCGCAAAACCGTGCCGCCGGCCTCAACCCTCGACTAGCCCGGGGTAAGGCCCCGCTCACGTCATATAATGTCTAGTCTTCGTGGCCGGCAAGGCTGCGCGCATGGGCCTGTGCATAGCCGACGTAGCGGCTGGCCCTGCCGGCCATGTCTTCCATCTCCTCGGGCGTGAGGTCGCGGCGATGCTTGGCTGGCACGCCCACCCAAAGCTCGCCCCGGCGGACCCGCTTGCCGGGCGAGAGCAGTGCGCCGGCCGCCACCATGCCCTGGCTTTCAACGAGGCAGCCGTCCATCACCGTCGATTTCATGCCGACGAAGGCCCCCGGCTCCAGGATGCAGCCATGGACCATCGCCAGATGGCCGATCAGGACCCCCTCGCCGATCAGGGTCGGGTAGTCGCGATCGACATGGATCACCGTGCCGTCCTGGACATTGGCGTCACGCTCGATGCGGATGCGATTGACGTCCGCGCGCAGGACGCAGTTGTACCAGACGCTAGCGCCCGGCCCGACTTCGATATCCCCAACCAGCACGGCGCCCGGCGCGATGAACGCGCCCTCGTCGACCTTGGGAAAGGTGTCCTTGTAGGGCAGCAGCCGGCCGTAGATTCCCGATTCCGCCATTGCGTTCACTCCGCCCCTTCCACCGGCAGGCGCATGGAGGCAGCGCGCCGCGTCAGATACCAACCATATTGGTCCGGCCACAGCTCGAAATCCGGATCCGCGCCCAATTCCTGAGCCGCATGCAACGCCCAGAACGGATTGTGCAGAAGTTCGCGCGCCAGGGCGATCAGATCGGCACGTCCCTCTTCCAGGATCGCCTCGGCCTGCCCGGCTTCGGTGATATAGCCGACCGCCATGGTCATCATGCCCGCGTCCTTGCGGACCCGTTCGGCATGGGGCACTTGGAATCCCGGCTTGGGGCGATACGAACGGGCCAGGGTCGCGCTGCCCCGCACGCCGCCGCTGGAGCAGTCGATCACATCGACCCCCCGCTCCTTCAACGCCTTGGCCAGTTCCACCGTGTCTTCAATCTCGACGCCGCCCTCGACCCCGTCGATCGCACTGGCCCGGTAGAACAGCGGCAGTTCTTCCGGCCATTCCTTCCGCACCGCCTCCGTCACCTCCAGCGCGAAACGCATGCGCTGCTTGAGCCCGCCGCCATATTCATCATTGCGGCGGTTCGACAGCGGCGAGAAGAAAGAATGGATCAGATAGCCGTGCGCGCCGTGAATTTCGAGCACTTTGAAGCCAGCCTTGCGCGCGCGGATCGTGGCCTGGCGCCATGTCTCGACCATCGCCTCAATCTCGTCGGTCGAGAGGGCATGGGGTGTATGCCAGGCGTCGTGCTGCGCCTCGGCCGTCGGCCCTACGATCGGCCAGGGCGCATCGCCCCGCGCCGCATCGCTCTCGCCCAGGGCATTGTTGCCTTCCCAGGGGCGCTGGCCGCCCGCCTTGCGCCCGGCATGGGCGATCTGGATGCCGGGGACCACTCCTTTGCTCTCGTAGATTTCGCAGATCCGTGCCATCGGCGCGATCTGGTCGTCGGACCAGATCCCCGTGCAGCCATGGGTGATCCGCCCTTGCGGCTCGACCGCCGTGGCCTCGACGAAGCCCAGCGCGACGCCGCCTTCGGCATAGCGCGCATGGTGGTCGAAATGCCATTGCTGGGGGTGGCCGTCCTTAGCCGAATACTGACACATGGGCGAGACAACGACCCGGTTCTTGAGGGTCACGCTCTTGATCGTCAGGGGAGAGAAGAGCTTGGTTTTGGCGGCTTCGTTCGCTTCGGGCATGAGATTCCCTTATCCAGCCAAATAGAAGTTCGCCACGGTTCTGCCCGTTGCGCCCGGAGGATGCAAGCGCGGCTGTGGCGCGGTTCCGCTCATTCAGGGTTGGTATCTCCGGCCGGCGCCAGTGTCACGCGCAACACCAGATATCCCATGACGGCGGAGGCGATCGAGCCGGCAAGCACGCCGATACGCACGGGCGCGGCGAAGGCTGGGTCCTCAAAGGCCAAGGTCCCGATGAACAGGCTCATCGTG
>JAQCGR010000386.1 GCA_027619995.1 Pseudomonadota bacterium
CTTTTGTTTGTCGATCATTCATTTCATATAGAGAGGACGGAGCCCATGGCCGTCGAGCGTACTTTGTCCATCATCAAGCCCGATGCCACGCGGCGGAACCTGACGGGCGCGGTCAACGCCAAGTTGGAAGAAGCTGGCCTGCGTATCGTGGCGCAGAGACGCATTCACCTAACGCGCGGGCAGGCGGAAGCCTTCTACGCCGTGCACAAGGAGCGCCCCTTCTATGGCGATTTGTGCAAATTTATGACGTCCGGCCCGGTCGTCGTCCAGGTCCTGCAAGGCGAGGGCGCTGTCGCCCGCAATCGAGAAGTGATGGGGGCGACCAATCCCACCGATGCGGCGGAGGGCACGATCCGCAAGGCCTTCGCTGAATCGATCGAAGCAAATTCGGTTCACGGCTCCGATTCGGCCGAGAATGCGGCGAATGAAATCGCCTATTTCTTCAGCGGTTGCGAGATCGTCGGCTAGTTCGCGGCTCCGCAGCGGGCTCCAGAATCGAAAACGCGGCCGGGAACGGCCGCGTTTTTCTTTTGCGGTTTCAACCCGCCATGCTCGTTAGATCAGAAAAGCGGCCATCAATAGCAATGCGACGATGATGAGGCCGCAAACTATGGAACTCCCCTTAACGAAGCTTTCGAATCCCTTGCGGGAGGTTTCTGCGATCTCTTGATTGAGCGATTCGGATGCCATCTTGTGCCCCACCCGTTGATGTATTAAGCTGTTGGCATCCTATATACTGAGGCCTGCGCGCCGATGCAATCGGATCGGCCCGGTCCGTGCGATTTCGAGCCTGGTGAAATGCGCCTCTGGGGGGCTTAAATGACCCGATCCATTCTTTTGGCCGCCATTGTGGCCGCGTTCCTGCCGCTGGCTGGCTGTTTTCAGGACGCCGTCGAACCGCTGGCGCCACCCGATCGCAAGGCCCAGCTCCTCGGGATCTGGGAGAGCGAGCTGGACGGTTTGACCGTCACCTTCGGTGAGGACGGCCGCTACCTCGTTCAGATGCCGGACGGCGGCGCGGCGATTAAAGGCAATTACAGGATCGACGGCACCGGGGTGATATTGGCGAACGACGCCACCGCGAGCGTCTGCCCGGGCGAAATCGGCTCCTATACCTTCGTGGCCCGCAAGGTCTCCGGCGTGAGCTTTCTGGTGCAGAACCTCAAGGGCCGCTTCATGCTGGTCAAGGACTCTTGCGAGCCGCGCCTTGCCCATATGCAACAGGCCTATATCAAGCGATAGACCCGTCACGGGTCGGCTTGCTCGGCCCTAGTCCTCGGCGGGGTTGAAGAGCGCTCGATCCGGCGTCGCCGCCCGGTCGATTAAGGCGCGTTCATCCGAAATCCGCACCCGTCCTTCGGCGATCAGCCTGACGGCGAGGGGATAGCAGCGATGCTCGGCCGCCAGCACGCGGGCGGCCAGGGCGTCTTCGTCATCGCCGGAGAGAACCGGGACGGCCGCCTGGGCGACAATCGGGCCGACATCCATCTCCGGGCGTACGAAATGCACGGTGCAGCCTGTGAAGCGTACGCCATCAGCCAGCGCCCTGGCATGACTGTCGAGGCCCTTATAGGCCGGCAGCAGGGACGGATGGATATTGATCAGGCGATCGCGCCAGGTCTCGACGAAGGCGGGGGTCAGAAGCCGCATGAATCCGGCCAGACAGACCAGTTCGACCCCCGCGCCTTTCAGGGCCGCCGAAATTTCACTCTCGAATCCCTCGCGCGTCGGAAAATCGCGATGGGCGATGGTGGCGGTCGGAATACCGGCTGCCTCGGCCCGGGCCAGGCCGCCGGCGCCGGGAATATTGGCGATCACGATGGCGATACGCGCGGGATAGTCGGGGCTTGCGCAGGCGTCGATCAGGGCCTGGAGGTTGGATCCCCGGCCCGAGATCATCACGCCCAGGATCAGCTCGGCCATGCCCCGTTCGCGCCATCGGCCATGTTCTCAATGGTCGTCCGCTTCGCACCCTCCGCGCGCACGACCTTGCCGATGCAATGGACCGTTTCGCCGGCCTCTCGTAAACATGCCTCGATTGCGTCCGCCCGCTGAGGGTCGACCACGATGGCCATGCCGATGCCGCAGTTGAAGGTCCGCGCCATTTCTTCAGCCGCGACCGGCCCGCTGCGCGCCAGCCAGCCGAAGACCGGTGGGGCGGGCCAGGCGGCGGCATCGAGGGCCGCGCCCAGGCCGTTCGGCAAAACCCGCGGGATATTCTCGATCAAACCGCCGCCGGTGATATGGGCCAAGGCATGCACACCGCCTATGCGGATCGCGGCGAGGCAGGCGCGGACATAGATGCGCGTGGGCGCCAGCAGGGCTTCGCCCAGGCTTCGGTCCGGATCGAAAGGTGCGGGATCGCCGTAGCCGAGCCCCGATTGGGCGACCAGCCTGCGGACCAGGGAGTAACCGTTCGAATGAACGCCCGAGGACGCGAGGCCTAGAATCGTGTCGCCCTCGCACACCGCATCGCCGGTCAGCACCGCGTCGCGTTCGACCGCGCCGACGGCGAAGCCGGCCAGATCGTATTCGCCCGCGGGGTAGGAGCCGGGCATTTCCGCCGTCTCCCCGCCCAACAGGGCGCAACCGGCCTGCTCGCAGCCCGCGGCGACACCCGCGATCACGGCGCTTGCATCCTCGACCGCCAGATGACCGGTCGCGAAATAATCCAAGAAGAAGAGCGGCTCGGCGCCTTGCACGACGAGATCGTTGGCGCACATGGCGACCAGATCGATGCCGACCGTGTCGTGCCGCCCGCTTTCGAATGCGACGCGCAGCTTGGTGCCGACTCCGTCCGTCGCGGCAACCAGAATCGGATCGCGAAAGCCGGCCGCCTTGGG
>JAQCGR010000387.1 GCA_027619995.1 Pseudomonadota bacterium
TCCTTGCGCAGCGGATGGCCCTCGAAGCCGTAATCGGTCAGCAGGCGGCGCAGGTCGGGATGGTCGGAGAAGAATATGCCGTAGAGATCCCAGGCCTCGCGCTCGAACCATCCGGCGGTGCTGAAAACCGGCACGACGGACGGCACGGGAGCCTCTTCGTCGGTCGTGACCTTGACCCGGATGCGCTGGTTATGGGCCATCGAAAGCAGGTTATAGACCACGTCGAATCGCTCGGGGCGGTCCGGATAGTCGGCACCGCAGAGATCGACCAGAACCTTGAACTGGCAATTGCTGTCGTCGCGCAGGTGGGTCAGCACGCGCACGATCTCGTCGCGCCGGGCGTGGAGAATGAGCTGGCCGTTGCGCAGCTCCGTCTCCGTCACCGCCTCGGGCAATGAGGCCTGAACGTACTCGCCTAGATCTATGAGCGCTTCGATCATCGCATTCGCCGCCGGCCCTAGCGCAAGATCGTGCCGGTACGGCGAATCTTCTTCTGGAGCTGCAGCACGCCATACAGAAGCGCCTCCGCCGTCGGCGGGCAGCCCGGAACGTAGATATCGACCGGAACGACCCGGTCGCACCCGCGCACGACCGAATAGGAATAATGGTAATAGCCCCCGCCATTGGCGCAGGAACCCATGGAGATGACCCAGCGCGGCTCGGCCATCTGGTCGTAAACCTTGCGCAGGGCCGGGGCCATCTTGTTGCACAGGGTGCCGGCCACGATCATCACGTCGGATTGGCGCGGGCTGGGCCGGAAGACGACGCCGAAGCGGTCGAGGTCATAGCGGCTGGCGGCAGTGTGCATCATCTCGACCGCGCAGCAGGCAAGGCCGAAGGTCATGGGCCAAAGCGACCCCGTGCGCGCCCAGTTGACCAGTTTGTCGACATTCGCGACGACGAAGCCCTTGTCGTTGACCTCTTCGGTCACGCGCTCAAGCAGGGCGTCCTGCTCGGCGCCAGGCCCGAGGGGTCCGGCATCGCTGCTTTGCATGCTGGCCCCTACTCCCATTCGAGCGCCCCTTTCCGCCATTCGTAAACGAATCCGATGGTCAGGATTCCGAGGAAGACGACCATCGACCAGAAACCGAACATGCCGATATGGCCCAGGGTGATCGCCCAGGGGAAGAGGAAAGCGACCTCAAGATCGAAGATGATGAAAAGGATCGCCACGAGATAGAAGCGCACGTCGAACTGACCGCGCGAGTCGTCGAAAGCGTCGAAACCGCATTCATAGGCCGACACCTTCTCCGAATCCGGCTTCTGGCGGGCCAGGATATAGGAGGCCAGGACAATCACCCCCGACAGCCCCACGGCCAGACCGAGGAAGATCAGGATCGGCAGATATTCTCGCAGCATCTCGGTCATAACGGCCCCTTGCCCCGCGCCGAACCCGGCGCGCCCACGCGGCCTGAGCAGGCCGGATGGACGGCCCACCGTTTACAACACGGACCCTAGTGCCGCAAGGGCAATGGACCCATTACGATGGGCCCGATCCGCCGCTTTTCAAGACTTCGCCATGCTCGGCCACGGCAAAAGCTGGGTAGCGCGGATTCTTTCCTCACGCAAAGCCAATGGGAAGGCGGCGCGGAGCGGACCGCCTTTTCCCAGGAGCCCAGCAGGTGCCGCCCGAATGCAAAGGGCAGCAGCCGGATAAACCCATGTTATGGCTGGCGCTGCCCCAGAGTCCCTATCGTCTCTTTAAAGATCGAACGATAACGCGATGGAATGGATCAGCTCTTCGATCTGTCCTGGCAAATTAAGAGTTTCTGGCCCGATCTTCCGCAGGCTTGGATCCCCGCGCGCGAAAATGTCCGCGAAGGGGAGGTTACTTGGTGCCCCAGGCCCAACCCGGTCCGACCGTTGCGACGATGCGCAGCGGCCGCACACTTGGCTGCTCCGGAGGTGAAGACGAAGTGCATATTCGCTTTGGCTTTGAGATTTCGATCGAATGCCAGACACAGGTGACGTTACTGCTGGCGCTTTCGCCGCATCGCACCTTCTCGGGGCGGCGTATCGGGTCCGATGATATCCGCACATCGCCGGCCGTCCCGCTGGATCTTCACACCAATTTGTTCGGCAATCGTATCGTGCGGCTGCTCGCGCCGCAGCCCGGCCTGACCGTTCGCTCGGATTGCATAGCCGAGGTCGCCGGGGAGCCGGATATCGTGGCACCGGATGCGCCGCAGATCGCCATCGCGGACCTGCCGACCCATGCGCTGCCCTTCCTCACCGCGAGTCGTTACTGCGAATCGGACGAACTGACCGAAGTCGCCTGGCAGAACTTCGGACAAACGAAGCCGGGTTGGGACAGGGTGCAGGCGATTTGCGATTTCATCCACGAACGCACCACCTTCGACTACAAATTCGGCCGGCCAACGAAGACGGCGCGCGAGGTTTACGAGGAAAAGACCGGCGTTTGCCGCGATTTCGCGCATCTGGCTGTTTCCCTCTGCCGCGCGATGAACATTCCCGCGCGTTATGCCAGCGGCTATCTCGGCGACATCGGCATTCCCCCCACCGGACCCGGCGATTTCTGCGCTTGGTTCGAGGCCTTCCTGGGCGGGCGCTGGTACACGTTCGACGCGCGCTACAACACGCCGCGCATCGGGCGCATTCTGATGGTGCGCGGGCGCGATGCGGCTGATACCGCTATGATCACGTCCTTCGGTGCCTATACCCTCACCGAATTCCGGGTCTGGACCGACGAGGTTCCATCTGGCATCGACGAGAAGCAGATGCTGGAGATGCTGAAAACACCCCCCGATGCCGAGGCCCGCGTTTCGAGACCCGCCGCCCGCATGGCGAGCTAGAGGGTTTTCTGCTCGATACCGCTTC
>JAQCGR010000038.1 GCA_027619995.1 Pseudomonadota bacterium
TCGCCCTCGACATCCATCCCGCGGGCGCGCTGGGCACAATCTCCAAGACGATCGACGGCGTGCTGAACGGCCGAATCGAGTCCTTCGTCACGCCGACATCCTTCCTGATCGCCACCGCGCCGAAATTCGCCGTCTTCGACGCGCCGGGCCTTTTCGACGGCCCCGAGCACCTGGCGCGCACGATCCACAACCCGGACTTCCGGGATCATATCGAAGAGATGGCGCTGGACCGCGACTTGCGGGTGATCGGAGCAATGGTCAACAGCCCGGTCGTGATCCTCAGCAAGACGTCCATCAAATGCGTGACCGACCTGAAGGGGCTGCGGGGTCCGCACCTTCGGTTCGCCGCTTCAGACAGAGCCGATGAGGGCGCTCGGCGCGATGCCGTCGCCGATGGCCCTCGCCAAGGCTGGCGCATCACTCCGAGACGGCATGATCGACGCGATGCTGGCCGGGATTCCGGTCCTGGACGCCTTCGGATACGGCGACCTGGCTCGCCATGTCACCGAACTGCATTTCGCGCAGATCGTCTCGGTCTGCGTCGTCAACGAGCCGTGGTTCCAGAGCCTGCCGAAGGACCTGGGGCAGATCCTCCGGGAAGAGGGCCGGCGGGCCGAAGAAGCGGTTTTGGGCTGGGGCATTGATAATATCGACCGGGCAAACCGGGCATGGCGCGACAAGGGGGGCGAGATCCACACCCTCCCGGAAGCCGAGCATCGCAGGATGATGGAGCAATTCCGGGAATCGGCGATCGGCATCCTGAATCGGGACGCAACGACTGCCGCCGAGTACCAAAGGCTGTTCGCGGTGGCGCGCGACGCGCGATAGGGGCAGGAGACTCGCCCGCCTCTTCAATGAAACGCCCGACGCCGGGGCGTGCCCGCGAGGTTGCGTATCCTCAACCTGAACCACGAAATCCTCATTTTGCGAGAACCACGCGGAAGAACGAAATTTTCGTGCCGTCCGCGCCGGGAGATGGTCCCCGGGCGCGCGACCATCTAGGCTGAATCGCATATCGGCGATCTCGCCGACCGGGGGGAAATGGGAAATGCGGATATTCGTTTTAGCCTGCCTGGTGCTTTTGGGCGTCAGCGGGTGCGCGGCGCCGATACTCGAAGGCGCCAATATCACCAGGGACAAGGTGATCATCGACGACAACATCGACGCCGCGAATGCCGGCAACGCCGAGGCCCAATTCAAGGTCGGCGACGCGCTTTGCTGTTCGCTGGATGACGATGAGGCTGGCTTCTACGACACGCAGAAATCCGTGGCCTGGCTGTGCAAATCCGCCGCAGGAGGCTATGCGCCGGCAGAGCTCAAACTGGGCAAGATCTACTCGGGAGACCGGGTCGAGGGAGTCCGGCTGATGCGACGGGCAGCGCAGGCGGTCGCCGGCAGCGATGAGAACCTGCCTGTCGCCTATGCCTGGATGAGCCTGGCCTGGGCCCATAACGTGGAGGACGCGGAGTCCCACGCCAAATCGCTGTGGTCGGACCTGACGCCCGAACAACGCGATGCGGCCAAGACAATGGTCGAAAAAGGTCCGCCGTTCCCCTGCGAATGGAACGACGTCAAGCCCACGGATAACTAGCCGTCATTTCGGGGCCGGAATCATTACGCCGCCGCATTTCTGCGGCGGCGTAACTTTTTGAGTCCGTCGTTCCGGGAGTGAAACTCCCGGAACAGTCAGGCCGGTTCAGCCCTTCTTAGCGGCGGCCTTGCGCGCGGCGCGCTCCTCGAAGAACTTCGCCATCCATTTCTGCGGCTCGCCCGAGGCATAGTTCTCGGCCGAGATCTTGAGGTTGGCGTCGATCGTGTCTTCCAGGCCCTGCTGGGTCATCTCGCGGATGCGCTGCTTGGTCAGCTTCATGGCCAGCGGCGCCTTGACGGCGAGCATCTTGGCGATTTCCATCGCCTTCGGCATGACCTGATCCTGCTCGTCCACCAGATAGTGGATGACGCCGGCCTCATAGGCCTCGGTCCCCGTCATGACACGGCCGCGCAGGGTCAGTTCCGACGTGCGGGAATGGCCGATACGCTCGTCCATGATATGCGGGCCGGTGACGCTGGATATGCCCGAATTGATCTCGGGCTGGCCCATGCGCGAACCGGGATAGCCGACGATCACGTCGTGCAGCATGGCGTATTGGTAGGCCGAACCGGCGGCGACGCCGTTCAGCGCGGCAACCGTGCCTTTGTCCATGTTGCGCAGCGCGTTGTAGAACTCGCGCCACTCTTCGGCCCAGACCGCGCCGTCTTCGCCGCCCTTGATGACCTTGGTCTCGTTCAGGTCCTGGCCCGAGGACCAGGCCTTGGTGCCCGCCCCGGTCAGGATCACCGCCCCGACCGACTTGTCCTCGTTGAAGGCCTTGAGCGCGTTGATGATATCGCGCCGCATGGGGGCATGCCAGCCGTTGATCGTCTCCGGGCGATCGAGTGTGATGATCCCGACCCCGTCTTCGACCCGCGTCTTGATATATGTATATTCCGCCATCTCGATCTCCCTCAGCCGGCCTTCTTCCGAGCCGCTCGCTCGGCCAGGAATTTATCCATGACTTGCTGAGGCTCGCCGCTGGCGACGGCCTCGCTCTGATAGCGGATCAGGGCGTCAGTCAATTCGTCGAAATCTGCCTTCACGCGGTCGCGCATCCGACCGACCGTCAGGCGCAGCGGGGTCGGGGCCTTGGCCTCGAACTCCGCGGCGAATTCACGTGCGGTCTTCAGCACATCGCCCGCCGGCACGACCTCATGCGCCAGGCCGATCTCCTTGGCCTCCGCCGCCGGAATATCGCGGCCCGTCAGGGTGATCTCGATCGCGCGCGAGAGGAACAGATGGGTGCGCAGCAGATAGGCCCCGACGATCGAGGGCAGGCCGACATCGATCTCGGCCATGATGAAGCGGGACTTGTCCGCCATGATCCGAACGTCGGCCAGGAGGCAGATGACGAAGGCGCCGCCGGCGGCCACGCCGTTGATCGCGGCGATCACCGGCTTCCGGCAATCCAGGAACGACATGTAGAAGTCGCCCCAATCGCGCTGCCAGGCCTCGGCGCCTTTGGTTTCCATCTTCGAGGCTTCGTTCAGGTCCTGACCGCTGCAGAAGGCGCGGTCGCCGGCGCCGGTTACGATCACCGCGCGAACGGATTCATCAGCAGCCGCGGCACGCATGGCCTTGGCGATTTCGGCGCGCAGCTCGACATTGAGCGCGTTGAGTCGGTCTGGGCGATTGAGGGTCAGGATGCGGGCTCCGCCGTCATCCCGAACCTTCAAGACGTCTGACATCGGGCGTCCTCCTTGGGGGCGCGGATGTTCCGCGCCAATGTATTGAAGTGCAATAACGAATATCGGAATTCGATAATAGAAAAGCACCCGGCGGACGGGGTGTCAATCCGGGGACCGGCTCTGAGATGCGGTAGACGGCCGTTTTACCATGGTTGGCAGGCGTTGCGGGCCATGCCTAGGATCGCAGGGAGCGGCTCGGCCAACCTGGGGAGGAAGCGGCCATGACGGAGAAGGCGCGCGTCGCCGTGATCGGCGGCGGCGTCGTCGGTTGCGCGATGCTCTACTACCTGACCCGGCAAGGCTGCGCCGACGCGCTGCTGATCGAGAAGGGCGAGCTGACCAGCGGCTCGACCTGGCATGCCGCGGGCCAGGTACCTTTCTACTCCCCCCACCCCTTCTTCAGCCGCATCCATAAGGAAAGCTTCAACACCTTCGAACGGGTGCAGGAAGAGACGGGCGAGCCCGTCGGCCTGCACAAATGCGGCAGCATCCGCCTGGGCCATACCGAGGAAGAGCTGCTCGAGTACCGCCGCTTCGCCGGCTTTGCCCCCCATCTGGGGATCGATTGCGCCATCATCGGCGCCGATGAGGCCCGCGCCCTGTTCCCCTATCTCGAAGGCCCGGATTTCGCCGGTGCATTGTATGTGCCGGGCGACGGCTTCACCGACCCGACCCAGACCACCAATGCCCTGGCCAAGGCGGCGCGTACGGCGGGGGCGAAGATCCTGCGCCACACGCGGGTCGAGGCGATCCACCGCCGGCCACAGGGCGGCTGGCGGATCGAGACGACCGGGGAGACAGTCGAGGCCGATACCGTGGTCAATTGCGCCGGGGCCTGGTCGCCGCGCATCTCCGCCATGGTCGGCGGACGCCTGCCCATGACCGCGATCGAACACCAGTATTTCGTGACCGAATCCGTGCCCGGTCTGGCCGAGCGCGCGGAAGAACTGCCCATTCTGCGCAAGATGAGCGTGCCCTACTATATCCGTCAGGAGCGCGACGGTTTCCTGGTCGCGGCCTATGAGGAGGAGACCCTCTACTGGGGCGACGGCGCGCCGCCCTGGGATTTTGACCAGGCCCTGCTGCCGCCGGATCTGGACCGGGCCATGCCCTTCATCGAGGCAACGATGGCAGAGGTTCCCGTCATCGGCACGGTGGGCGTGAAGACCGTGGTGAACGGGCCGAGCCCGCGTTCGCCCGACCTGACCCCGCTGGCGGGTCCGGCCCATGGCTATCCCGATTTCTTCGTCATGACAGGCGTGGTCGGCAGCTTCCTGCAATGCGGCACAGCGCGTTTCGTCGCCGAATGGATCCTCGACGGCGCGCCCAGCATCGACATGACTCCAGTCGATGTGCGTCGCTTCGGCGACTACGCCGCGCGCGCCTATACCGAGGCAAAACTCGATGTCGCCCATGCCTATTCCGGCTCGGTCTATCACCCCCATGCGGAAAGCTCCGCCGGGCGCGGCGCGCGGGTGAGTGCGGTCCATGACCGGCTGGCCGCGAAAGGCGCGGTGTTCGGCGCGCGCAACGGCTGGGAGACCGCCAACTGGTTCGCCCCCGAAGGCGTCGCGGCGAAGGATGCCCCCAGCTACCGCCGGGCCAACTGGTTCGGACCGGTCGGCGTGGAATGCCGGGCGGTGCGCGGCGGGGTCGGGCTGATCGACCTCTCCAGCCTGGGCAAATTTTCCGTCCGCGGCCCCGACGCGGAATCCGTGCTGGCCGGATTGAGCGCCAATCATCTGCCGAAGAAGGCCGGCAGCATGGCCCTGGCGCCGATGCTCAACACAAAAGGCGGGCTGGCTGCCTGGCTCGCCGTCACCCGGCTGGAAGACGGCCGCTTTCTGCTCACCGGCTCGGCCGGTTGCGAACAGCGCGACCGCGACCTTCTGCGCCGGGCCGTCGAGGGCAGGGATGCAGAAGCGGAGAATGTCACCGATGCCTGGGGAATCCTGGCCATCGCCGGACCCAAGGCGGCGACCCTGCTCGCCGCGGTCTCAAGGCTCGACACGAGCGAGGCCGCCTTCCCCGCCTTCACCGCGCGGGACTGCGAGATCGGCTTCGCCCAGGTGCTCGTCCAACGCTGTTCGGCGACGGGTGAGGACGGGTTCGAGATTTTTGCCCGGCCGGGCGCCCTGCCCGCCCTCTACGATCGGCTGCACGAAGCGGGCATGGCTTTCGGCCTGGACGATTTCGGCCAACGCGCTCTGGACTCCCTGCGCCTGGAGGCCGCCAGGCCGCGCCACGGCGTCGAACTCGGCGCGGACACCGATCCGGCCGATGCCGGTTTCGGCCGTTTCCTGCGCGCGCCCAAGGGCGGCGGGCCGCGCCGCCTCGCCTGGCTGCTGATGGCGGACGGCAACGGGTCCGAAATATCGGATCCCTGGGGCGGCGAAAGCGTGCTGGCGGAGGGCAAGACCATCGGCGTCACCTGTTCGGGCGGCTTCGGCCATACCATCGGCAAGCGCATCGCCACCGCCTGGCTGCCGGCCGAACAGGCCGCGCCGGGCACGGCGATGGAAATCGAATTGCTGGGCGAGCGGATCGCGGCGACGGTCGCCGCGCCGCCGTTTCATCGGATGTAGGACTTCGGGGGGAAGACAGGGCCATGACGGACAAGGCGCGCGCGGTCATCATCGGCGGGGGCATCGCCGGATGCGCCCTGCTCTACCATCTCGCCAAGCGGGGCTGGACCGATACGATCCTGGTCGAAAAGGGCGAGCTGACCAGCGGCACGACCTGGCATGCTGCGGGGAACTGCCCGCTCTATTCCCATTCCTACACAATGTCGCGCCTGTCGAAGGACACGGTCGACTTCTACGGCACCTTCATCGCCGAGACCGGGCGCGATATCGGCTTTCACCGGAGCGGCAGCGTCAAGCTGTCGGCCAGCCCCGAACAGGTCACCGAGAATGCCCGGGTCGCCGCGATGGTGCGCACGGCCGGCATCACGGTCAAAACGCTCGGCCCGGAGGAACTGGTGGAGCGGTTCCCCTATCTCAATCCCGAGGGCGTGCTGGGCGCGGTCTGGACGCCGGATGACGGCCATGTCGATCCTTCGAGCCTGACCAATGCCCTGGCCGACGAGGCCCGCAAGATGGGCGCCGAGGTCCGCCGCCATACCGAAGTGATCGGCCTGCGCCCGCGCTCGAGCGCAGAAGGCGGCGGCTGGATCGTCGAGACGACGGCGGGCGAGATCGAGGCCGGCCAGTTGATCAACTCGGCCGGCCTCCATGGCCGCGAGGTCGCCCGTCTGGCCGGCCATGTTCTGCCCGGCATCCCGATCGAGCGGCAATACCTCGTCACCGACGACGTGCCCGGCATCGAGGAATTGGACGCGGAACTGCCGATCCTGCGCGACATCTCCGCGCCCCTCTATATCCGGCAGGAGCGGCGCAGCCTGCTGCTGGGCCTGTTCGACACGGCGCCGGTCTTCTGGGCCGAGGACGGCACGCCGCTGGATTTCGACACGGATTTGCTGCCCAACGATCTGGACCGGGTGAGCCATGCCTTCGAGCGGGCCTTGAGCCGCATCCCGATCCTGAACGAACTGGGGGTGAAACGGGTACTGAACGGCCCGTTGCTGCGGTCGCCCGACGCCGCACCCCTGGCCGGGCCGGTCCCGGGGCTGAACGACTATTGGCTGAACACCGCCTATTTCGGGGGCTTCTCCCAGGCCTGCGAAACCGGCGCGCGCCTCGCCCGCTGGATCACCGAGGGCGAACCGGACCGAGAGATGAGCTTCGCCGACCCGCGCCGCTTCGGGCTCTGGGCCGGTACCGCCTATACCCAGTCGCGCACGCGCAGCGCCTATATCCACGAGTTCAGCGTCGTCTATCCGAACGAGGTCGTGCCCAGCGAGATGCCCGCGCGGGCCGGCGCGCTCTACGACACCTTGGTCGCGCGCGGTGCGGTTCACGGCGAATTGGCGGGCTGGGAGGTCCCGAACTGGTTCGCGCCCGAGGGCATGGAAGCCAAGGAAGTCCCGAGCTTCGACCGGGCCAATTGGTTCGGCCCGGTGGGCGCGGAATGCCGCGCGGCGCGAGAAAGCGTCGCGGTGATGGATTTCTCGGCCGTGGCCCGATTCGAACTCGCCGGGCCCGGCGCCGCCGCCGCGCTCGACCGCCTCTGCGCCGGTCGGATTCCGCGCGACCCGGGTGGGGTCGAGGTCAATCCCATGCTGAGCCGGGAAGGACGATTGACCGGCCTCATTCTGGTCGCCCATCCCGGACCCGAGCGCTATTTCATCACCGCACCGGCGCGGGCCGAGGAATTGGTGGCGGATATCCTGACCCGCGCCCTGGGCGGCGGTTCCGATGCCAAGCTGCGCAATCTCAGCGATTCCTCGGGCGGCCTTCTCCTGGCCGGGCCGGACGCCGCCGCGCTGCTGGGCCGCGCCGCCGGAACCGAAATGGACGAAACGATCTTCCCGCGTTCCACTGCGCGCGCCTTCGCCGTTGGGGGGGTCGATATCCTGGCCTTGCGCGAAATGCCGATCGGTGGTCCAGGTTTCCAGCTGCATATCGCGGCGGCGGAGCTGCCCGCCCTCGACGCCGCCCTTCGCGCGGCCGAACCGGGCCTCGTCGATTTCGGCTGGCGCGCTTTCGACAGCCTGCGCCTTGAGGAGGGCCGGCCGCGCTGGGGGATCGATATGGGCATGGGCAGCGATCCCCAGGGCGCGGGGCTCGGCCGCCATATCGCCTTCGACAAGGGCGATTTCATCGGCCGCGCCGCCTTCGCCGCGCGCCAGGGGCAGGAGCCGGACAGCGGGATCTGCCTGCTCGCCCTCACGGGCGGGGCAGGCAAAGATGGGAGAGGCCCGGACCCGGCCGGGTCCGAGGTGGTCTGGCATGGCAGCAAGCCCGTGGGCCTGACCAGCACCGGCGGCTTCGGCCATACCCTGGGTCGCGGCCTGGCCCTCGCCGCCCTGCCCCCTGCCCTCACCGCGCCCGGCACGGCGATCGAAATCGAGATCTACGGCAAGCGCCACCCGGCCGAGGTGATCGAACCGCCGGTGGGGTGACGCCATGGAGGAAAACCGACTCCTCCTTCGTCCTCATGCTGAGCCTGTCGAAGTATGAGGACGTCCCAAAGGCTTACGACGCGCCACCCTCACCCTTCGTCCTTCGATAAGCTCAGGATGAGGAGGCTCAGGGTGAGGATGCGAGAGTGGTCGCAAGAGCGACGGTGAGGAACGAATGCCCCTGACCAAACACGGTTTCCCCGTCACCATCACCTTCGATGTCGATGCCGAGACCCTGTGGACCGGGATGCGGCCGCAGATGGCGAATCTGCCGGTCACCCTCTCGGCCGGGCGCTACGGCCCAAAGACGGCGATGCCGCGTATCCTGGCCCTGCTGGAGCGCTTCGCCATTCCCGCCACCTTCTTCGTGCCCGGCCTGACGGTCGAGCGCTATCCGGCGATGATCGAGGCCATTCTCGCAGGCGGGCATGAGGTCGCCCATCACAGCCACAGCCATCCCTGGCTGCCCGACCTGGACCCCGCGCGGGAGCGCGAGGAGATGGAAAAGGCGAGCGCGGCGATCAAGGCTGCGACGGGCCGCGCACCCGCCGGCTACCGCGCGCCGGGCGGCGAGTTCGGCAGCGCGACCTGGGAGTTGATCCGCGAACAGGGCTTCGCCTATTCCTCCAACTTCTTCGATACCGAGACGCCCTATCTGCACGAGGGCACGGAGATCGTCGAACTGCCCTGGTACTGGTCCCTGGACGACGCACCCTATTTCATGTTCGGCGGGACGAGCTTCCGGCGGACCCTGCAGCCGCCCGGCCCGGTGCTGGACGCCTGGAAGGCCGATTTCGACCTGCTCTACGAGGAGGACAGCGCCTTCATGCTGGTCATGCATCCGCAGATCATCGGCCGGCCGGCGCGCATGAAAATGCTGGAAGCCCTGTTGACCCATATCGCGCGGCGCCGAGATATCTGGTTCACGCGGTGCGATGCCCTGGCCGAGGCGATCCGGCCCGCCCTGACGAGCGCATCAAAGGAGGAAAGGCCATGAAAGAACGCTTCGACCTCAACGCCGCCGCTCCAGCGGGCTACAAGGCAATGTCCGGTCTGCAAGGCTATGTCGAGAGCTGCGGCCTCGAGGCGTCCCTGCTCGAACTGATCAAGATCCGCACCTCCCAGATCAACGGCTGCGCCTTCTGCCTGGCCAAGCATACGGCCGACGCCCGCAAGCTGGGCGAGAGCGACGCGCGGATGCACCTGCTGAATGCCTGGGACGAGGCGCCCTGCTTCAGCGCCCGCGAGCGCGCGGCCCTGGCCTGGACCGATGCCCTGACCCTGGTGACAGAGGGCCATGTGCCGGACGCGGTTTACGAAAGCGTCTCCAAGGAATTCGACGAGGACGAGCTGTCCCAGCTCTCCTTCGCGGTGGTGGCGATCAACGCCTGGAACCGCCTGGCCATTGCCACGCGCAAGCAACCGGCGCTCTGACGCTCCCCCTTATGGGTTCTATCCAGGGCCGCAGGCGGTGATAAACTGCCGCGCGCAAGGGAGAGCGCGAGACTATGGAACGCAAGTTAACGGCGATTCTGGCCGCCGATGTCGTCGGCTACAGCCGCCTCATGGGGCGAGACGAGGAGCGCACGCTCGACGCGTTGAAGGCGTTGCGGCGCGAGGTCTTCGCTCCTGAAATCCGCGCGCATGGCGGCCGCATCGTCAAGCTGATGGGCGACGGCGCACTGGTCGAATTCATCAGCGTGATCGCCGCGGTCGAATGCGCTCTTGCCATTCAAGCCGTCCTGGCCGAGCGCACCGCCGGTCAGCAGGCCGAGGACGCCATCGTTCTGCGCATCGGCATCCATGTCGGCGACGTCATTATCCAGGGCGACGACATCTATGGCGATGGCGTGAACCTGGCCGCGCGGCTGGAGGGCGAGGCCGAGCCCGGCGGCGTCGCCATTTCCGATGACGTCTGGCGCCAGGTCCGCAACAAGCTGGGCGCGGCCTTTCGCGACGGCGGCGAACGCAGCCTGAAGAATATCGACCGGCCGATGCGGGTCTATCTTTCGGGTGGCGTGGCGGAACCGGAGGCGGACGCAGAGGCGGGGACGAACACGGAAACGGAACGGGCCGCCCTGCCCAGCATCGCGGTCCTGCCCCTGGCCAATATGAGCGGCGATCCCGAGCAGGAATTCTTCGCCGACGGCCTGACCGAGGACATCATCACCGAACTGTCGCGGTTCAAGGAACTGCTGGTGATCTCGCGCAACTCGACCTTCGTCTACAAGGGCCGCGCGGTGAACATTCAGGAGGTCGCCAGGGACCTCGACGTCGACTATGTCGCCGAGGGCAGCGTGCGCAAGGCGGGCGACCGGGTGCGGGTGACGATCCAGCTGATCGAGACGGCGGCCGACCGCCATGTCTGGGCCGAACGCTACGACCGCAAGCTCGAAGACATCTTCGATATCCAGGACGAGATCACGGCGGCCATCGTTTCGACCCTGCCGGGCCGGCTCGAGGCGGCGCTGCGCGACCGGGCCAAGCATCGGCCGACCGGAAACATGGCGGCCTACGAATACGTGCTGACCGGCAAGGTCCTGCACCATCGCAGCCAGCGCGAGGACAATGCCGAGGCCATCCGCATGCTGGACCGCGCCATCGCCCTCGACCCCGATTATGCCCATGCCCATGCCTGGCGCGGCTGCGTCCTGGGCCAGGCATGGGTCTACGGCTGGCCGGATGACCCGGACGCGACCTGGAAGGACATGAACCGCTCCCTCACCACCGCGCTCGCCCTGGACGACAACGACAGCGACGTCCATCGCATCCTGGCGGCGGCCAATATTGCCCAGGACAATCACGACCGGTCCTTCTACCACCAGGAACGCGCCCTGGCCCTCAATCCCAACGACACCCTGATCGTGGTTCAGCAGGGCGAGATTCTGACCTGGCTTGGCCGCGCCGAGGAAGGCATCGAATGGATTCTCAAGGCCATGCGCCTCAACCCCTATCACCCGGAGCGGTTCTGGAACCATCTGGGCCGGGCCTATTTCGTCGCCCACCGCTATCCCGAAGCGGTCGAAGCCTTTCGCCATCTGAACGAGCCGGACGCGGCCCAGCAGGCCTTTCTCGCCGCCTGTCACGCGCAAATGGACGACACGACCCAGGCCGAGGCCCATAAGGCAAAGGTCCTCGATCTCAACCCGGATTTTACGGTGGCCGGCTATTTGCCGACCCTGCACTACAAGAACCCGGCCGACCTGGAGCACCACAAGGAGAGCCTGCTGCTCGCCGGCCTGCCCGCCTAACCCAGTTCGAAAGTGGTGATGCCGAAGGTGCGGGGGATCGAGATATCCGGGTCGATGCCACGATACATGCGAGCGGGTTCGAAGACCGGGGCCAGGCCGTAGCCCTCGGCCAGGTCAATCGCTTCGCCGTTGGGTTCCGGCAGATCGAGGAAGATTTCGCCGCCCGCCGCGTCGGCGGCCAGGGCGCGAAAAAGAATATCCGCCCCGGCGGCATCCTCGGCGAAGAGCGGGCCGATCTTACAGCCTGAGCGGCAGCGCCGGATGACTCCGTAGCCCGTCACGGTCCCATCCTCGACCAGGGCCAGGCCGCGCCGGGTCGGGCACGGCCCCAGCCAGGCCGACAGATAGCGGTCGCGCGGCGCGGGAGAGAAGGCCCGGTCGTAGTCCCGCACCGCCGGCAGGAGCGACCCGTCGATCGGGCGCAGGCGGGAATCAGTCGACGACGCAGCCGGCGCCGGCCCGCCATAGCGGATGGTGCGATGCTTCAGGACGAAGCCGGATTTGGCGTAATTGGCCTGCTGGTCGACCACCCCGTCAAGCCCCAGGGCCCGGTCGCCTATCGAGGCCAAGGCCGTATTCCAAATCGCCATGCCCAGGCCCCGACCGCGAAACTCGGGCAAACAGATATAAAAGCCGACGAAGGCGTAATCCGGGCCGTATTTGACCGCCGAGATGCAGGCGACCGGCCGGCCGTCGAGGCGGGTGAGGAAATGGCCGTCCAGATCGGCGGCGTGGAAGGCGGCCGCGTCGTCGAGGCCCGGATTCCAACCTTCGGCCGCCGCCCAATCGACGGCGAGCGCCATCTCCTCGACGCGCATTCTCTCGGTGCGGATATCCGGCATGAGGGCGGTTATGCCGCGGGTGGCGGCGCCGGCTGACGGCCGTGCTGGGCCAGCGCTCGCCGCCAGGCGCCGTTGTCGCGCCAGCGGTAATACTCGCGCATGTAAGGCAGGATCCAGCGCGGATTGCCGTTGTAGAAGGGCCGCGTCGGGAAGGGCCGGTCGGCGAAGACCGTCTCGCCCTCGGGCTTGCCCAGGATGCGGTTTGCCAGCTTCCAGCCGAGATAGCCGCAGAGCGGCACCCCCGTGCCGACCATGCCGATCTGGTAATGGGTGCCGGTCTTCGCGTCCGTGCCGACATGGGGCAGCCAGTCGAAGGTCAGCGCGAATATGCCGTACCAGCAATAGTCGGCGCGCACGCCCTTGAGCGCGGGGACCCGCTCGGTCGCCTGGGCGAGGCAAGCCTGGGCGGCCGATCCGGGACTCGGATGGTCGAAGAGATGGCGCGCGGTCAGCAGGATCCGCCGGTCCGGATCGACCGAGCGGATGCCGGTATAGAGCAGCGTGGTGTCGATTTGCATCGCGCCGTTCGGCATGGCCGCGCGGAGGACCGCCTCGTCCACCGGTTCGGTCACCACGGTCCAGGAATGGATCGGGATGATCCGGCGGTGGAAATGGCGCAGCAGCGGATGATGGGTGCCGGTGACCGCATTGGTGCAGAGGACCAGCTCCTTGGCCCCGATCGCGCCGCGCGGCGTGGTCACGACATGGCCATCGCGGGTGTGCTCGAAGCCATCGGCGCGGCATTTTCCGAAAACCCGCACCCCGGCTTCCAGCGCCCGGTCGAGCAGGCCGGAATGGAAGCGCCCAGGATGCAATTGGCCGACGTCGCGGAGGTACTGGACGCCAAAAAAGGCGTCGGAGCAGATCGCCTTATGCTGCTCCGCCCGCGGAATCATCACGGTGTCGACCGGCATATGCTTCTGGTGGGTTTCCAGATCCCTGGCAGCGTTCTCATAGGCCTCGGGCGTATGGGCGCCGTAGATCCGGCCGGCGCGGGAGAAGTTGCAGTCGATCTTCTCGCGCTCGATGAAATCGGTCGTGTAGTCGAGCCAGGCCTGCGCTTCCTGGAAGATGCGCAGGGCGGTCGGCAGGCCGACCTCCTTGGCGACGGCGGTGAACTTGTGCCGGATGGTCCGGCCGACCGCGCCGAAATTCTGCGTGCTGGCATGAAAGCCCGGCTGGTCCTGGTCGATGACCACGACATCGCGCCCGGCGCGCGCCAGATGGAGCGCCACGGAAAGGCCGGAATAGCCCGCGCCGACCACGACGACATCGGCCTTCCCGGGCAGCGGCCCGTCCTCGCCAAGCGAGCGCAGCGGCGCCTGGTCGCGCCAGAACGGATAGTCCCGGACCTGGTGCCCGGCCATAGATGTCTCCCACGTCCTTACCGCCCGTCCTGAACCCGGCCGGCGACCCGGTCAGACGGTCGCACAAAATCCGCCATCTCGCAACGAGGTCGAGCAGGAAGTCTCAGGCGGTCTCTGCGAAGAGCCGGCCGTAGCCCTTGAGTGGCTCCAGCGCATTGGCCAGGCGCAGCGCTTCCCAGATCGTGACCTGATTGGCGGTCAGGACGGGCTTGCCCAGTTCGGCCTCCAGCGGCTCGACCAGATGCAGGCAGGCCATCGCCGTGTCGGGGATCAGGATGGCCTGGGAGTCTGGCGTGTCGACGGCGCGGGCGGCCTCCAGCATCTTGTCTTGCGAAAACTGGAAGGCATCGCGTCCGCCCGGCGCACCCAGGGAGACGACCCCCTCGAGGCCGAGGCCGAATTCCCCCAGGAAGCCGACGAAGGCCTGGACCGTCGGCTCGATATAGGAGCCGAGCAGGGAGACCTTGGTCAGGCCCAAGGCCTGGACGGCATGGGCGAAGGCGAGCGAGGTGCTGCTCGCGGGCACGCCCACCGTCTCGGTCAGGGCCTCGGCCTGGCGCTCGGCATGGGCGCGGCCGTCGATAAAGCTGCCGCTGGTGCAGGCCCACATGACCGAATCGGGCGAAAGCGGCAGGAAGCTGCGCGCGGTCAGGCACAAGCTTTCGGGCTGACCCGTGCGGCTGAGCGCTGCGGGATCATGGTCGAAATCGTCGCCGTAGAGCCGCGCCGCCACGACGATGGGCCGGATGCGGTAATCGGTTTCCTCGGCGAGTTGGTAATACTCGAACTCGCCCCCGCCCGTGGGATAGATCAGACCCAGGCGCACGATCCGTTCGGCCATGGCCGATACCTCCTCCAAGATTTTTGAAGACCCGCTCTCTCATAGGGGCGGGCGCGGTTCACGGCAAGCAGGGCGTGCGGCCTGACGGCCCGCTTCGATCCGTCGCCCGAAGCACCGGCACCCTCACACTGAGCCTGTCGAACTATGAGGGCGTGGCACAACATCAGACCGTGCAAACCTCACCCTTCGACAGGCTCAGGGTGAGGACGGAAGAGATATTTGCCGCGCCCTCTCCTACCCGCCCGTCTCGCGGTCGAGCAGGTCGAACAGGCCTTCCAGGCTTTCGCGTTCGATATCGCGGGTGATGCAGACGATGCGGGTGCGGCGGTCCTCGTCGGGCCATTTCTCGAGCCAGGCCAAGGGGTGGAAGACGTGCTGGACGCCGTGGATCACGGCCGGGCGCTCGGGCGTTTCCTTGACGTTGACGATGCCCTTCACGCGCAGGATATCCGGGCCGCGATGGGCGGTCAGCGCCTCCATGAAGACCATGAGGGCGGTCGCGGGCAGCGGCCGGTCGCGCGTGATGCAGAAGGCGCGGATGCGCGAATCGTGACGATTCACGTCATGATGGTGGTGGCCATGCTCGTCTTGGCTTTTCGCGGCATAGGCCTCGTCACGCAGCCAGCGTCGGACATCCGCCGTCTTGGTCGCCGGATCGTAGAGCCCCGCGTCGAAGAGCAGGGCCGGATCGATCTGGCCGTGGGACACCTCGATCAGGGGCGCGCCGGGATTGAGGGTCGCCAGACGCGCGGCCAGCGTATCGGTATCGGCGCGGCTGGCCGGATCCTTCGCGAGATCGGCCTTGGTCAACAGCAGGCGGTCGGCGACGGCGGCCTGTTTCACCGCCTCCTCATGGGCATCCAGACTCGCCTCGCCATTGACCGCGTCAACCGTGGCGATCACGCCGTCCAGGCGAATCAGGTTCAGCAGCACGGGATCGTCCATCAGGACCTGAAGGATCGGCGCGGGATCGGCGAGGCCCGTGGTCTCGACCACGATCCGATCGAAATCCGTGACCTCGCCCCGCGCCCGGCGGGCGAAAAGATCCTCGATCGTGGCCGCCAGATCGCCCCGGATGGCGCAGCACAGGCAGCCGCCGCGCAGTTGCACGACCGATTCGTCGCCCTTCTCGACCAGCAGGTGGTCGAGCGAGATTTCGCCGAATTCGTTGATGATGACGGCGGTGCGCGAGAATTCCGGCCGCTTGATCAGTTTGGACAGCAGGGTCGTCTTGCCGCTGCCGAGGAATCCGGTCAACACGGAGATCGGGACGAGATCGGCTGCCGACGAAACGCTCATCCCGCTGCTCTAGCCGCCCGCAGAGGCGCGGTCAACGGAGGGCTTGGACGGGGGCATGGACTGCGAGCGCGGGACGAATTAGGTTTCGGCCGCATTTCGCAGCGGAAGGAACGCGCGCATGTTCGCCAAGCGCATCTCGGTGGAGCAGGTCGAAGAAGGGGACGAACTCGCACCCAAATTCGACAAGGACGGCCTCATCCCCGTGGTCACCACGGATCACGCCTCGGGCGAGTTGCTGATGCATGGCTTTATGAACGAGGAGGCCCTGCGCCGCACGGTCAAGACCGGCGAGGCCCATTACTGGAGCCGCAGCCGCGCCGCGCTATGGCACAAGGGCGCGACCAGCGGGCTGGTGCAGAAGGTCGTGGAGATGCGCATTGACGACGACCAGGACGCCGTCTGGCTGCGGGTCGACGTGCAGGGCGGGGCAAGCTGTCATGTCGGCTACCGCTCCTGCTTCTACCGCTCCCTGCCTCTCGGCGAGGCGGGCGAGGCCCCGGTGAAGCTGCATTACGAGGAAACCGAGAAGGTCTTCGACCCGAAAGAGGTCTACGGCGACGCGCCGAACCCGACCAAGCTTTAGCGGCCGCGGCCAGGCGACCCCTCGCCCTTCGAGACGGCCTTCGGCCTCCTCAGGGTGAGGAGCCTATGCTGACAATCCTATCCTCATCCTGGGGAGACCGCGCAGCGGTCGTCTCGAAGGATGAAATGGCACGGCATTCCCTAGCTCGCCTTCTTCCAGGCCGCCTCGTGGAACGCCAGGACCTTGCCGAAGCCCGTGTCCTCGGTCATGCGGAAGAGATGCTCGTCGAGCCGCGGGAAATTCCCGAAAGAGCGTGATGTCTTGTGTTCCAGATCCGCGCGCCAGGAAGCCAGGGTCGCGAGATAGAGGTCGGCCGCGCTGAACCGCCCGCCCAGCAGGTAGGGGCCGGGGTCCAGGGCCGCCTCCAGTCGGGCATACATCTCGGCGCAGATTTCGGCCCCGGCATCGAGAACGGCGGGCCGGTCGGAGTCCTCGGCCGAGCAGCGATGGGGGTAGTTGATCTGCTTGGTCGCGGGATGGACCGCACTCGCCAGAAACAGCAGCCATTGATAGAACCAGCCGCGTTCGGCCGTGCCCGGCACGGGGGCGAGGCCCGCCTCCGGATGGCGGTCGCAGAGATGCATGCAGATCGCCGCCGCCTCGAACAGGACGAAATCCCCCCGAACCAGGGTCGGCACCCGGCCATAGGGATTGAGCTTCCGGTACCAGTCCGGCGGCGCGCCGGAATAGACATCCACCATCTTCAGATCGTAGGGCTGGCCCAATTCCTCCAACACCGCCTGGGGCGCCATGGCGATCGCCATCGGCGCGGAATAGACCGGGATTCCCCATGTGGGCCCCTCCCACACGGTTGATCGTGACCCTGGATCGTTCGGCGGGCAACCC
>JAQCGR010000388.1 GCA_027619995.1 Pseudomonadota bacterium
GAAGGTGGGGCCGGGATGCAGAATGTCGGTCGAGGTCCGGGTGATCTTCAGCGGCTCCAGCCAGCTCGGCGGATAGCCGATCCCGACGCCGTAGCCGAAGCGCATCTTGAAGCCCTCGCCCAGCCCTTCGGCGCGCAGGATCTCCAAGGCCGGGGCTTCGACCGCCGGCGCCGCCACGCCGGGACGCAGCGCGCCCAGCCCCGCGCGCAGGCAGCGCAGCGCCACGGCATAGAGGTCGCGCGCCGCGGGTTTTGGCGGCGCTCCCGGCACGGCGAAAGTCTGCATGCCGACGCAGTTGTAGCGCCGCTCGACCCCGCCGATCTCGACATGGACCAGATCGCCCGGCTCAAGAATCCGCCGCCCCGGCGTGCCATGGCCGAGCAGGCTGCGCGGCCCCGTCGTCATCTCCGTCGGGATGCTGAAATAATCCGAACCGCTGCATCGCATCGCATACTCGATCTCGGCGGCCAGCGCGGTTTCGGTGATGCCGGGCCGCGCATGCTCGCGGGCCGCCGCCAGACCGGCCCGGGCATGGGCCCCGGCCCTGCGCATCAGCTCCAGTTCAGCCGGCGATTTGATCGCGCGCAGCCGGGCCATCGCCTCGGTGCAATCGACCAGTTGGGCTGGCGCCAAGGCGGCTTCCAGCGCCCACCCGAAGCCATGGCTGACCGCCTGGCTGGACAGATTGAGCGCCACGCGAACCGCGCCCGGCGCCATCTCCCGCGCGATTCGCGCGAACAACTCGGCCGGCTCCTCGACCCCGAACATATAGCTGTGGATATCGCGCACCAGGCTGGTCTCCCAGGTGATCGCCACATCGGCATCCCAGACCGCCAGCACCGGCGCGTCCCGCCCCGGCGTCAGGATCAACGCCTGGGGCAACTGCGCGCCCAGAAAGGTGTCATAGCCGCAGAGCCAGTACTGGACCTCCGGCGCCATCAGGATGGCGACCTCCGCGCCCAAGGATTTGAGCGCCGCCCGCGCGGCCGCCATGCGCGGCACAAATTCGGATTTCGGAACGGGCAGGTCGGGGGTCACCGCGCGAAGGCGATCTTGCGGTAGCCGAGGGCCTCGGCGATGTGGATGCGGCCGACGTTTTCCGCGCCGGTCAGATCGGCGACGGTGCGCGCCACGCGCAGCACCCGGTGATAGCCGCGCGCCGAGAGGTGGAAGCGTTCGACCGCCTCGTCGAGCAGTTTACGGCCCGCCGCATCGGGCGCGGCGACCGCTTCCAGCAATTCGCCGTCGGCCTCGGCATTGGTGCGCACGCCTTCATGTTCGGCGAAACGCGCGGCCTGGATCTCGCGCGCGGCGGCGACCCTTGCGGCGACCTGGGCCGAGCCTTCGGCGGGCGGCGGCAGGGAGAGATCGGCGGGGCGCACGGCGGGCACCTCGACATGCAGGTCGATGCGGTCGAACAGCGGGCCGGAGATGCGCGACTGGTAGTCGACCGCGCATTTCGGCGCGCGCGAACAGGCCAGGGCCGGATCGTCCAGATGGCCGCAGCGGCAGGGGTTCATGGCGGCGACGAATTGGAAGCGCGCGGGATAGGTCACATGGTGGTTGGCTCGCGCCACGCTCACCTTCCCCGCCTCCAAGGGCTGGCGCAGGGATTCGAGGGTGCGCCGGTCGAACTCGGGCAATTCGTCCAGGAACAGCACGCCGCGATGGGCCAGGCTCACCTCGCCCGGCCGGGCGCGCGTCCCGCCGCCGACCAGCGCTGGCAAGGAGGCCGAATGATGCGGGTCGCGAAACGGCCGGCGGCGCAGCAGCTTGCCGCCCTCCAAGGTGCCGGCGACCGAATGGATCATGCTGACCTCCAGGGCCTCGGGCGCGGTCATCTCGGGCAGCAGCCCCGGCAGGCGGGCCGCGAGCATCGACTTGCCCGAGCCCGGCGGCCCGATCATCAACAGGTTGTGGGAGCCGGCCGCGGCGATTTCCAGCGCGCGCTTGGCCGTCTCCTGGCCCTTCACGTCGCGCAGGTCGGGGCCGGCCGGGCCGGGCTCGGCGACCTGGGGCGCGGGCGGGCTCAGCACCTGGGTGCCTTTGACATGGTTGATCAGCGCGAGGAGCGAGGTCGGGGCCAGCACCTCGATCCCGCCGGCCCAGGCCGCCTCGCCCCCGGTCGCCGCCGGGGAGATCAAGCCGCGCCCGCGCGCGCTGGCATCGATCGCGGCGGGCAGCACCCCGGAGACCGGGGCCAGCGAGCCGTCGAGCCCCAATTCCCCCAGGGCGGTATAGCCGTCCAACTCCTCGGGCGGCAGAACGCCCATGGCGACCAGCAGCCCCAGGGCGATGGGCAGGCCGAAATGGCTGCCCTCCTTCAGCAGATCGGCGGGCGCCAGGTTCACGGTGATGCGCTTGGGCGGCAGGGCCAGACCCATGGCCGAAAGGGCGGCGCGCACTCGCTCCCGGCTCTCGGCCACGGCCTTGTCCGGCAGGCCGACCACGGCGAAGGAGGGCAGCCCCGCGCCCATCTGCACCTGGACATCGACCGGCAGAACCTCGATGCCCCGAAAGGCGACCGTGGCGATGCGCGCGACCATGGCTTCCCCTGTCCCTGCGTCTCGACCGGAGAAGCATAGCGGTTGCGCGCGCGCGCGACGACACGCCATGCGGGCAAAATGCCTGGCAATATATCCGCGGCCGATGGCGCAGAATCGCGGTCGGCAGGACGGAACCGGCGGTATAAGCTTCGCGGCGTCGTCATGAGGGGGACGGGGAAAAGAAGAATGCTCGGCGATACCATGACCGCGCCCTATCGGGACGGCGGCGATCTTCAGGGGCCGGCCGAGGCCGCCGTGGTCGTGCCGACCGCCCTGCGCCCGAG
>JAQCGR010000389.1 GCA_027619995.1 Pseudomonadota bacterium
CCGCCCCATCCGGCGAGGCCGAGCAGGGCGGCCATGACCGCCAGCAGGACGGGCAGCGCGCGCGCGCGGAAGCGGGTTTGCAAGGGATACGGCGCGTCGACCCCGTTCGGTTCGGCCGCTGTCACGATCTGGGGCGCCTCGACAGCCCTGCCCCGTGCCATGGAATTGCCATGGCGGCAGACCATTGTCTGATTAAGCATAGGTCAATGACCTCGGGCGGCCGGCTGCGACAGAATGGACTCATGATCAGAATCTTTCCCCGCTTCCCCCACGCCCTGCGGCGCCTCGCCGCCGGCTTCCTTGCTCTCGCCCTGACGGCCCAAGCCGCCCCGGCCGCGGCGCAGATGGATTTCCTGCGCGATCTGATCCTGCCCGAAAGCCAGGAAGACGACCTGGCGCGGCAGGAACACCCGAAAATTCTAGAGAGTTTCGGCGGCGAATACGACGACCCCGAACTCCATCGCTATCTGCAGAGCGTGACGGATTTCCTGGGGGCGGTGTCCAACCGGCCGGATATCAAGTACCGGCTGACCATCCTGAACAGCCCGGTGGTCAACGCCTTCGCCCTGCCGGCCGGCTATCTCTACGTCACGCGCGGGTTGCTCGCCCTGGCCGATACCGAGGCCCAGGTCGCCGGGGTGATCGCGCATGAAATCGGCCATGTGACCGCGCGCCATACCGCCGAACGCTACAGCCGGACGGTCGTGGCCCAGGGCATCATCGGATTGCTGGGCGCGGCGACCCAGGGCACGAGCATGGCGGGGCTGGAGCAGCTGGCCGCGCCGGCCGCCATCGTCGCCCTGAAAGTCTAATGGCAAAAGACGGAGACCCATGCCGATACCCTGGCGATCAAGAGCATGAGCCGGGCCGGCTACGATCCCCGCGCGATGGCCGGCTTTCTCGAGAAGATGGAGGCCAATACCCGCCTGCAATCGTCGCTCGCCGGGCAGGGCGACCAAGCCGAGCAGAGCGATATCTTCGCGACCCATCCGCGCACGGCCGACCGGGTGCGCAAGACCCTGGCCGAGGCGAATCTGGCCTATGTGCAGGATCCGATGACCGCACGCGACATCTATCTCGGCAAGATCGACGGCATGCTCTACGGCGACGATCCCGAGCAGGGCTTCGTGCGCGGCCGGGTCTTCGCCCATCCCAAGCTGGACCTGCGCTACGAAGTGCCCGAAGGCTTCAGCCTGGTCAACGGCGCGGCCCAGGTCGTGGCCCAGGGACCGAACGGCTCGGCCATCGTCTTCGACGCCGCGCCCGAGCGGTTCGGCGGCCGACCCATGGACTATCTGACCGCGGTCTGGGCCAAGGATGTCGCCCTGTCCAATCTCGAAACCCTGAACGTGAACGGCATGGCCGCAGCGACGGGCACCGTGCGCCTCTCGAAACAGGGGCAGCAGGCCGACCTCCGCCTCGTCGCCATTCGCAAGGGTAACGCGATCTATCGCTTCCTCCTCGTCACCCCGCCCCAGCTGACCGCCACTCTGGCACCCGGGTTCCAGCGGACCCTCAACAGCTTCCGCGACCTGACCGGAGAGGAACGGCGAGCGCTGCGCCCCTACTATCTCGAAGTCGAGACGGCCGGGCGGAACACATCGCCCAGCCGACTGGCCCAGGCCCTGGAAGAGCGGTTCCGGGTCCTCAACGGCCTGACCGCCGGCCAATCCATCCCCGGCGGCAGCCTGTTCAAGACGGTCATCGAGCGTTGAAACCGGGCGAAGGCCGATTCCCGCGGCGCAAAAATAACGGCTTGAACCTATAGTCGCTTTATCTCTTAGTCTTCGAGATACGGGCGGGGTCCGCCTTTAAGCCCGATGGACATGCAGGGCCTAAGAATGGGGGCGAAGGCATGGCAGGCAAGATGGATACGGACGCACCGATCGCCTGCTCGCTCGACGGAGCGGCGATGAAGGAACGGTTGCAATGGATCCGCGACCTCGGGAATGCCGCCCTGTTGCGCCATCGTCGCGACGGTCTCGCTCTGGATCTCGCCTTCGACCCGAGATTTGCGGCCCAGGTGGAGCAGTTCGTGCGTCAGGAGCAGGCTTGCTGCGGCTTTCTCGACTTTGCGCTCCTCCCTGGCGAGGGCGAGATCGCCGTGCGAATCACCGTTCCTCGGTCCGCCGCGGATATCGCGGACGAGGTCCTGGCCTATTTTTCGCCCGCAGCGGACCGGGAACGATAGTCCCGAGACGGAGTATGGATGGCCGCACATCTGGGAATCTACCTTGGTGCCGCGCTTGCGGAAATCGCGGGCTGTTTTTCGGTCTGGGCTTGGCTCAAGCTCGGCCGTTCACCCCTGTGGGTCGTCCCGGGCCTCATCAGCCTTTGCATCTTCGCATGGCTTCTGACCCTGGTTCAGAGCGAATTCGCGGGCCGCGCATATGCCGCCTACGGCGGCGTCTATATCGCGTCCAGCCTCGGCTGGATGTGGGCGTTCGAAGGCATGCGCCCGGATCGTTGGGACTTGATCGGAGGCGTGATCTGCCTGGGGGGTGCCGCCGTCATCCTGTTCGGGCCGCGCGCGGCCTGACGCCCGGCCCCGACGCGGTGCTGGCCCGTTTAACGGCGGGCGCGTAGCGGGGGCGCAAGGCGGACGGGCCGGATTGTTCCGTCTTGCGAGCCGCACTAGGCTGGCGGCAGTTCAACGAAAGGGGGGTATCGATGCCATCTTCCGGATGGATGAATCCGCAAGGCCCGGCGCGATGAGTGCCGGCCAACCGGCCATGAAACTCGCCAGCGCCACCGTCGACGATGTGCAGCACGAGTGGCAAAAGCGCTTCGTCGCAGGCGTCAAGGAACGGGCCGGCGG
>JAQCGR010000390.1 GCA_027619995.1 Pseudomonadota bacterium
CGGGTCCAGGCCGAGTCTGATCGCTGAGATCAGCTCTAACGAGGTTGCAGTCGATCCATTCCTGGCGCCCAAGGCGGGTGGCGCCACCGGTGGCGGATCGGGCGGATCCGGCGGCGGGGGCGGTTCTGCCGCGGGCGGCGGCAAGGGGGCCGAACGCTGGTCGAAGGAGCCGATCGATTTTTCGGGTCTCTCGGCGCTCGACGCGGAGATCAAGCTCGCCATGCCGGCGCTGACCTACGATGTCTATCGCGTCGCCAATCCGCAGCTCGATCTCGGTATCAAGGATGGCGTGGCGACCCTGCGCAGCGCAACGGGCCAGATTTTCGGCGGCGCGATCGCCGCCTCCGGCCGGATCGCCGGGTCGGGCCAGCTGCCGGCGATCGATATGACGATCAAGGCCGAAGGCATCGATGTTGCCGAGGCGCTCAAGACCCTGGCCGATACGGATCGGGCCTCGGGCAAAGCGAGTCTGCAGTTCCAGGTCGAAAGCCTGGGGGCCAGCGAGTCCGATCTGGTCAGCAACTTGAACGGCGCGGGGCAGATCAGCGGCGATATCCGTGTCCATACCAAGAAGGAAGAGGCCGCCGGCACCGCCCTGCTCGGCATTCTCTCGACCCAGATACGCGAGTTGCAGGGCATTGCAGGGGTGACGACCTCGGTGCTGACGGCCTTCGGCAGTGGCCCTGCCGCACTGAGCGGGACCTATCAGATTCAGAACGGCATCGTGGCGACGGAAGACACATTGCTCGCGAGCGAAAAGGGCCGTGCCCTGGGGACCGGGACGGTCAATCTGCCGCTTTGGCTGATCGATATGAACGCGACGGTCAATGTTGGCGGGACGGCCGAGCCGGTCTTCACCGCGCGGGCGAGGGGGCCTCTCGACGAGCCCGACATCAAGGTCGGCGGCCAGGCTTTCACCGCCGGGGCGCAGGGCGGGCTGGGTGTGCTGCAGCAACTTGTTCCCGGGCTCGGCGGTCTGACCGGCGCGGGCAAGGCGCCGGCGCCGGCGGCGACCACGGCCCCGTCCCCTGCGGCTCCGACCCCCGCACCGGCGCAGCCGGAAGAGGTCACGCCGCAGAAGTTCATCAAGGATATTCTGAAGGGGCTGGGAGGCTAGCCTGAGGTCCAACGGCATATTGGGGGGCGAGATGGCGGGATTTTCGGATTACGAAAACTATGACGGCGTCGGTCTTGCCGGTCTGGTCCGTTCCGGCGAGGTGACGGCCGAAGAGGTGCTTCAGGCCTGTCTCGACCGGATCGACGCGCGGAACCCCGCGCTCAACGCGGTCGTGTTGCGCATGGACGACCAGGCCCGGACGGCCGTCGCGGCGGGCTTGACCGACGGGCCGCTCGCCAGCGTGCCCTATCTGATCAAGGATCTCTATGCCGTCTGCGAGGGGGTCGAGACCTCGAATGGCAGTCGCCTGTTCGAAGGCGTCGTTGCGGATCATGACAGCACCCTGATCGAACGCATCCGGCGCGCGGGGCTGGTGATCGCGGGCAAGACCAACACGCCGGAATTCGGCCTCAATGCCAGCACCGAACCGGCACGTTTCGGCCCCACCCTGAACCCCTACGATCTGACGCGCAGCGCCGGCGGGTCGAGTGGCGGCTCGGCCGCCGCGGTCGCCGCGCGAATGCTGCCGGTGACCCATGCGACCGACGGCGGCGGTTCGATCCGCATCCCAGCGGCAAATTGCGGGTTGTTCGGCCTCAAGCCGTCGCGCGGGCGGAACCCGCAAGGGCCGGACGGAGGCGAGGGCTGGAATGGGCTGTCGACCGCCCATGCCGTGTCGATCACCGTGCGCGACAGCGCCGCCGTGCTGGATGCGACCCACGGCCCCGCGCCCGGCGATCCCTATGCCGCGCCGCCGCCGCTGCGGCCCTATGCCGAGGAGGTCGGCGCCGATCCCGGGCGGTTGCGTATCGCGCTTCTCATAGCCGGGTTCGACGGCGCGCCTGTCGATGCGGCGGGCCGGAAGGCTGCGGAGGACACGGCCCGGCTCTGCGAGAGCCTGGGCCACCATGTCGAGGCGGCGAAGCCGAGAATCGATGTCGATCGCATGGTCTGGGCGATGCGCACGATCATCGGCTGCAATCTGAGCAACATGTACGACATGGTGGGCGCGAGCCGCGGCCGCCCGGTCAGCCCGGACGAGGTCGAGCCTGTGTCCTGGCTGTTCGGCGAGGAGGGGGCGGCGACCCCGGCCCCGCATTTCGCCCGCGCGATCCATGCCATCCATATGGCGGGGCGCGAGATGGGGCGGTTTTTCGAGGAATACGATCTTCTGCTCAGCCCGACCCTCAGCCGCTTCGATCTGCCGCTGGGCGAGATCGATATGGGCGGCCATGACCTCGATGCCTATATGGCCGATCTGGTCGGCTATCTGCCCTTCACGCCGCTGTTCAACATGACCGGCTGCCCGGCCGCCAGCGTTCCCGTGCAATGGACCGAAACGGGCCAACCGGTCGGTGTGCAGTTCGGCGCCAGGCTGGGCGGTGAAGTGGTCCTGTTCCGGATCGCCGCGCAGCTCGAAGCGGCACAGCCCTGGCGCGATCGCAAACCGCCCCTCGTGGATTAGGCGGAGGGGTCGACTAGGAGGCTTCCTCGGGGTTTTCGCCCAGGCGCCCGGCGCGGGCCTCCGCGAGGAGGAAGATGCGGATCGCGCTGGACAGGTTGGCCTCGCGCTCGCGGTCGATCTCGGCGATCAGGGCCGGGATGGTCGTCCCGCGCCGCTCGGCGGCGAGCCGCAAGGCATCCCAGAAGGAATCT
>JAQCGR010000391.1 GCA_027619995.1 Pseudomonadota bacterium
CGGCAATGGCCAAGGAGGAAGCAATGCACTAACATTCTAACCGGACCACCTAATGGGGGCCGATCAGGGCCGGCAGGCCAATGACGCGAACCGGCCTAAGGTTTGAGCGCCTCTTGTTTGAGAACAAATCGAGAATATATAGTATGTCCGGCATCGAAAGGCGCGATGTCAACAAATGCCAAGAATCCGGGATTTGTCGGGGCCAAGCCATTGATCGGCCGGACTCAGGAGGTGGAATCAATACCTTATCGCTGCTAACGCATGTCGTTTTCTCGCGAAACGGCGGCAATGCCGGGCGAATTCCTGCGTTTGGCGGGCGGTTTCCTAGTTTTCCGCCAGCGCCTTCGCCACCGCCTGGCGAAAGGCGCTCAGGGGCCGGTCGAAAAAGGGTGGGTCCGGTTGTGGGCGGGCGGCGGCGGGGGAGGCGATGCCGGCCTGCAGCTCGGCCAGGATGGTCATGTCCTGCTCGTTGATGATTCGCCAGGCCTCGGCCGCCTCGGCGCGCCGATCCGCCAGGGCGGGGTCGGTCGCGTCCTCGCCGAGATAGAAGAAGACGAGGCGCTCGCGCGTCCGGTTGGGGGCCAGGGGTTCGAGATGAAAGACCAGCAGATAATCGGGCATCAGTTCGAACAGGGCGTTGGGAAACAGGCCGACGATGTCCTGGCCGGGCATGAGTTCCGCCGGCAGGTCGGGAAAACTCGCGAAGGGCTGGCCCGATTTGGGCTTCTCCGCCGACCCGCGCGGATAGCGGTAGCCGTAGACCGGCCCGCTTCCGGCATCGCCGCCCATGGTCACGTCCTCGACCTGCATCGCCTGGCGCATCGTGCCGAGCTGGCGATGGATGAAGGGCAGGTGATAGGTGTCGATGAAATTCTCGACCGCCAGCTTCCAATTGGCGGGGATCTCGAAACTCATCTCGCCGCCGGCGCGCAGCAGGTCCAGGCGATAGGGCGCCCAGTGCTCGGCCAAGGGGCGGATATGCGCGGCGAAATCCGGTCCGTCCTCGGCTAGGCGGACGAAGATCATGCCGCCCCATTCCGCCGCCGCGACGGCGATCAGGCCATGGTCGGCGGCATCGAATCCGGCGGGCGCGGTGCCGTCTTCGGCGCGCCATTGCGGGGCAGCGCGCAGGGCGCCGTCGAGGCCGTAGGTCCAGCCGTGATAGGGGCAGACGATGGCGCGGGCCTTGGCGCAGGGCGCCGCGACCAGCCGGGCCGCGCGGTGTCGGCAAACATTGTGGAAGGCGCGCAGCGCGCCGTCCTCGCCGCGCACCAGCAGGACCGGCGCGCCGGCCACCGCGATCGGCCGCGCGTCGCCCGGTGCGGCGAGGTCGTGGGAGAAGCCGGCCAGCACCCAACGCCGCGCGAAGATGGCCTGCATTTCGGCGCGGAATCCGTCCTCGTCGGAATAGGCTCCCGCGGGCAGGGTGGTCAGCGCGCTGGCGCAGGGGCTGGTGGGGCCGTCCATGGCCGCGATCTTGCGGCCGGTCTCGGCGGCGGTCAATTCGTGCCGTCTCGCCCGCGACCCGCCGACCGGCTAGACTTCGCGCCGTCAGGAGAGGACTTCATGCGCGCTTCATCGATCGGCTCCGCGGCCCGCCGTGCCGCCCGCCCGCCTTGCGGCGGCGGTCGCTAACCGTGGCGCGCGCGGCGACGACCAGACCGGCCCAGCCCCCGGTGACGGAGGCGGAACGGTTTCGGGCCCTGCGCACGGTCGCCGACCTGGTCAGCGCGGGCCGCGATCTGGACGAGGTGCTGGAGCGGGTGGTGGTCGCCGTCTGCTCCAATTCCGCCTGGACATCGGGCGGCATCATGGCGGCGGATTTCGAGGTCGGGCATTCCGTCCTGGTCACCGAATACGATTCCCGCGACGGCCACGGCGCCACCAAGCGGCAATGGGAGTTGGAGACCAGCCCGACCCTCGAGGTTGTGCGCAGCGGTCGCCCGCGGGTCATCGAGGACGCCCAGAACAACACCCATTTTCCCGGCTACATGCGCGACGCCCGGGCGCGCGGCCTGAACACCGCCGTCGTCCTGCCGCTGGGGGTGCGCGACCGGGCCGGGCGGGACATGGTCCTCTCGGTCCATTCCCAGGCCCGTGTCCCGGTGACCGAGGCGGAACTGGCCTATCTCGAAACCGTCGCCGGCCTCGCCGCCATCGCCGTGCGCCGGGCCGGTGATCTGGTCGAGGAGCGGGCCATGTCCCACAAGCTGCGCCAGGCGGTCGCCGCCCAGGCGCCGCTGATGCGCCGGGTGCTGGGCGGGGCCGGGCAGGCCGATGTGATCGATCTGGCGGAGACCCTGCTGCGCTGTCCGGTCACCGTCGTCGATATCCCCTCCGGCCGGGTCCATCCGGGGCGTTCGCCGGTCCCTGGCCGCCTGTCCGATGCCGAATGGCGCGCGGCGGCGGCGGGGCCCCTGCGGCCGCATCTGATGAGTGTCGCGCGCCTGGCCGAGGATACCGGCTTCTTTGCGCGCCGCCCGGTGAATGGCGAGACCGGCGGGCAGTCCTTCTCGGTCGAGGCCCATGTCGAGCCGCTCTTCGCTGAGGGCGAGCGGGCCGGGGCCGTGGTCGCCTTCGCCAGCGAATCGGGGCTCGATGAGTTCGACCGCCTGATCGCCGAGCAGGTGCGCTTCGCCCTCAGCGTCCAGCTGGTGCGCGACCATGCCCGCTCGCGTGCCGATGCGGCGGGCCAAGCCGAACTGCTGGAGCGGCTGTTCCAGGCCGGTCCGCGCGACCGGGCCGCCCTGGTGTCCCTGGGCGCCCGCCTGG
>JAQCGR010000392.1 GCA_027619995.1 Pseudomonadota bacterium
CCACAGAATGCCAAAACTACTTCGCCGCAGCCGGATATGACCAAGAGTGATCGGAAAATGCTCTAGCGCCCGGGGCCCGGTCGGACACCCCCTGATCCGATGGGTCGATTCGGTGGGTTGATTTGGGGGGGCATTCGGGCGGTTGATCCGTCGAGCCAAACCAGGACGGCGAGCGGAGCGGCGACAATTCGAACGGACTGTTTCCTTAATGTGGATAATTCTGCGTTGCCGACGGCCTATACTCCGAGTGTCGCACTAGCGGCGTATGCCGAGTCGGGCGCGGCTCAACGGAACTGACCGCGCGACCGATTGCAGAACAGGGACCGTAACGGGGAGATCAGATCGCATGAAAAAGCCAATTCTCGCCGCCGCACTCTTCGCGGCGATGGCCGCCTTCGGCGGTAATGCCGTGCTGGCGGACGATCACGCGGCGGGTGCTATCAAATATCGTCAGACGGTCATGAAGTCGATCGGCGATCACATGGGCGGCATTTCCATGGTGATGAAGGGCGAGACGGAGGTCGAGGATATCGGCCTTCATGTCGGCGAGCATGCCAAGGGCATCAATGCCTCCGCAACGCTCATCGCGGGCGCCTTCAAGGCCAAGGTCGACGATCCCAGCGGCAGCACCGAGGCCAAGCCGGAGATCTGGAGCGACTGGGACGGTTTCGTGAAGGCCGCCGAAAAGCTCGAGGCGACGAGCGCAGCATTGGCCGAGGCCGCCGCGACCGGCGACAAGGACGCGATGGGCGCGGCGCTTAAGGAAGTCGGTGGCTCCTGCGGCGGCTGTCACAAGGAATTTCGCCAGAAGAAGAGCTGATCGGTCCATCCGGCCGCGATCATCGATCGGTGCCGCCGGCCGCCTTGCGCGACCGGCGGCCCGCTCTATTCTGAAGGTATGACCTTCCGACTCGTTCCGTTCCTGATTTTCCTCGCTCTTGCATCCGCCGCCTTGGCATCCACCCGGGCGGCCCATGCCCAGGAGGATGCGGTCGAGCGTGGGCGCTATCTCTTCGCGGCAGCCGGCTGCCAGGGCTGCCATACGGCGAAGGGCGGCGAATTGCTGGCCGGCGGCCGGGCCTTGAAGACGCCCTTCGGCACCTTCTATGGGCCCAACATCACGCCTGACCCGAAGCACGGCATCGGTCGCTGGAGCGACGAGGACTTCCTCCGCGCCCTGCACGAGGGGGTCTCGCCGGACGGCGATTTCTACTACCCGGCCTTTCCCTATGTCTCGTTCACCGGCATGACCGACGAGGATATCCTCGCCATCAAGGCCTATATCTTCACCCTGCCGCCGGTGGCGGAGCGGAGCCGGAATCACGATCTCGACTTTCCCTACAATATCCGCGTCGCCCTCGCCCCCTGGCGTTGGCGCTATTTCGAGCCCGGGCCCTTGAAACCGGATCCCGGCCATGACGAGGCCTGGAATCGGGGCGCCTATCTGGTGCAGGCCGTGGCCCATTGCGCGGAATGCCACACTCCGCGCGATTCCTTGGGCGGCCTGGATAAGGATATGGCCTTCGCCGGCACCACCGACGGGCCGGAAGGCAGCATCGTGCCCAATATCACGCCCAATGTGGAAACCGGCCTCGGCGATTGGAGCGCGGGAGATTTCGATTTCTTCCTGTCGCTCGGGATGATGCCCGACGGCGATGTGGTCGGGGACGTCATGTATGAGGTGATCCAGAACGGCACGAGCAAGCTGACACCTGCCGATCGCGAGGCCATCGCCGCCTATTTGCGGGCCTTGCCGCCGATTCTTCACGCGATCGAGCGCAAGAAGCCCTAGACGCGCCGAGTTCGGAGCCGTTGTGCCCGCCCGGCCGTCATATTACGGTTACGGCGACGGGGGATCGAATGGGCGAGGAAACTTGAAACGGATTGCCATCCTGGGGGGCGTCGGCGTCCTGGTTCTGGTCCTGGCCATCGGCCTCAACTACTGGACCGGAAGCACGGACGACGCGGAAGTCGCGAGCGCCCCGGCCGGCGACGGCCAGGACGCGGCGCCGGCCCCCGCCGCCAGTGCCCCTCAAGTCCCAGCCGAGACCGCCCCCGCCGTTGCGCCGGACGGGTCCAAGGATGCCCAGGCGTCCGGTGCCGCACCGGACAAGCCGGTGCCGCCGAGCTTCGATGTCGTGCGCGTCGATCCACAGGGCAATGCCGTGATCGCTGGCCGGGCGGCGCCGAATGCGGTCGTGATTATCCGGGATGGCGACAAGGAGATCGGCCGCGCGCAGGCGGATGCGCGGGGCGAATGGGTCTTCGTGCCGGACGTGGCCTTGCCCGCCGGCAGCCGCGAATTCTCGCTGAGCGCCCTCGCCGAGGATGGTTCGGAGACGGATTCCGAAACCAAGGTCGTGCTCGCCGTGCCGGAAAGCTCGGGCAATGCGGGGGAGCAGCCCGCGCCGATCGCGTTGGAGGTGCGGAAGGACGACGCATCGGGCGCGGCCAAGGTGCTTCAGGCGCCGGGCGCCCAGCCGGCCGATGGCGGCCTGGCGGTGCGAGGGATCGAATATGGCAAGGACGGCAATCTTGCGCTCTCGGGAACGGCGGCGCCGAACGCGGAAGTCCGCGTCTATCTCGACGATATCTTCGTCGGCACGGCCAGGGCGGATGAGACGGGGCATTGGGAACTTGTGCCCGAAAGCGATATCGCGGCGGGTCAATACACCCTGCGGGTCGATCAGCTGGGGGTTAAAGCCGCCACGGCCGAAGGCGCCGGCGGAAGCGCTGGTGTTTCCGCGCGGATCGAACTGCCCTTCGT
>JAQCGR010000393.1 GCA_027619995.1 Pseudomonadota bacterium
ACATGGGGAATCCCGGTTGAGGGGTTCCGGGCGGCGCTGTCCGGCGCCGCTGGACAGCGCTTCGGGTCGCGACTAGGTTCCCCGGTCGAATCATGGGGGTTGAATCCTGGGGGTCGAATCCTGGGGCCTCGACCGGAACGGACCGGACCGCAATGAACGACATTGGTCAGGCGAAAGAGGATTCCGCCGCGACGGGCATGTCCGCGCTGGCGCCCGTTGCCTTGATAGACGAGGTCGTCGAACCGATCATCCGCGACGCCCGCGCGGCCCTGCTGGCCGAGCAGCGGGAGGACGGCCATTTTCTGTTCGAGCTCGAGGCCGATGCCACCATCCCCGCCGAATATATTCTGCTGCAGCATTTCATCGGCGAGATCGACGAGACGCAGCAGAAGCCGATCGCGACCTATCTTCGTGGAATCCAGGGCACGCATGGCGGTTGGCCGCTGTTCCATGACGGCGATTTCAACATCAGCGCCAGCGTCAAGGCCTATTACGCGCTGAAGCTGGCGGGCGACGACCCGGATGCGCCGCATATGGCCCGGGCGCGCGGGGCCATCCTGGCCCATGGCGGCGCGGCGCGGGCCAATGTCTTCACCCGCATCACCCTGGCCCTGTTCGGCCAGGTGCCCTGGCGGGCGGTGCCGGTCATGCCCATCGAGGTCATGATCCTGCCCAAGTGGTTCTTCTTCCATATGAGCAAGGTGGCCTATTGGTCGCGCACGGTGATCGCGCCGCTGCTGATCCTGATGGACCGCAAGCCGGAAGCCGCAAATCCGGGCAAGGTCGATATCTGCGAGTTGTTCACGGTGCCGTCGGAAGACGAGCGCGGCTACATGATCAATGCTACCGGCACGCGGCTGGGCGATCTGTTCATCCTGCTCGACAAGGTGCTGCAGGTCGCCGACCCGTATTTCCCCAAGGGACCGCGCCGGCGCGCCGAAAAGGCCGCCCTGGATTTCATCCACAAGCATCTGAACGGCGAGGACGGGCTTGGCGGCATCTTCCCCGCGATGGCGAATGCGGTGATGGCCTTCCATATCCTGGGCTATCCGCCGGACCATCCGGATATGGTCACCGCCAAGGAATCGGTCCGCCGGCTGCTGACCTTCGAGGATACGCCCGTCGGCGAAGCGCCGAATGCCGGCACGCCCCTGCCCTATTGCCAGCCATGCCTGTCGCCGATCTGGGACACCAGCCTCGCGACCCATGCCCTGCTGGAAGCGGGCGACTGCGACGGGGCCGTGGCCAAGGCCAATCAATGGATGGTCGACCGCCAGATTCTCGACGTCGAAGGCGACTGGGCTATCCAACGCCCGGGCCTGCGCCCCGGCGGCTGGGCGTTCCAGTATCGCAACGACCACTATCCCGATGTCGACGACACCGCCGTCGTCGCCCTGGCGCTGCACCGGGCGAGCGAGCCGAGCCAAGCCGAGAGCCTGTCGCGCGCGATCGAATGGATCATCGGAATGCAGAGCAAGAACGGCGGCTGGGGCGCCTTCGACGCCGACAACACCCATTACATCCTGAACAGCATTCCCTTTGCCGATCACGGCGCCCTGCTCGACCCGCCGACGGCCGATGTCAGCGCGCGCTGCCTCAGCATGCTGGCGCAGACCGGCCATGGCCGCGACCATCAGGCGGTGCGCCGGACCCTGGCCTATCTCAAGGACGAGCAGGAGGCCGACGGCTCCTGGTTCGGGCGCTGGGGTTCGAACTATGTCTACGGCACCTGGTCCGTGCTCTGCGCCCTGAACGCAATCGGCGAGGATATGGCGCAGCCCTATATCCGCAAGGCGGTGGATTGGCTGAAAACGCGACAGCGCGCTGACGGCGGCTGGGGCGAGGACGGTGCTTCCTATTGGGAGGAGACCCGGGACGCCTGCAAGGACAGCACGCCGAGCCAGACGGCCTGGGCCCTGCTCGGGTTGATGGCGGCGGGCGAGGTCGAGAGCCCCGAGGTGCGGCGCGGTATCGAGTATCTCGCGCGCCATCCCCGCGAGGGCGCGAAATGGGACGAGAGCCTTTTCAACGCGGTCGGCTTCCCGCGCATCTTCTACATCACCTATGACGGTTACAGCCGCTACTTCCCCCTCTGGGCCCTCGCCCGCTACCGCAACCTCATGCGCGGCAATACGCGCAAGGTTGCCTACGGCATGTGAGCGCCACGCCCCCGCATGACGGCGATGCCGGACGGCTTGGTGTTCTGGTCGGCCTGGTCTCGGAAGCCCGCGTTCTGGAACGGGCCTGCCGAACCCTGCCCGCAGACCGCCGGCCGCTGATTCGCGTCTGCGGCGGCAAGCCCCCAACGGCGCGGCGCATGGCCGGGGAACTCGCGCGCGAGCCGGGCATCGCCGGATTGGTCAGTTTTGGCATCGCCGGCGCCCTCGACCCCGGCCTTCCCGCAGGCGCCCTGGTTCTGCCCGATTCCGTGCGAGATGCGGAGGGTTTCGATCACCCGGTCGATGCCGCATGGCGCGACCGCCTGTCCGCCTTGTTGCCGGAAGCGAAGACCGGCGGCCGGGCCTATGGCAGCGAAACGGTGATCGCGGATATCATGGGCAAGGCCGCCCTGCATCGCGATGCGGAGGCCGTGATCGTCGATATGGAAAGCCATATCCTGGGCAAGGAAGCGGACGCGGCCGGCCTGCCCTTCCTGATCGTGCGGGCCGTGTCCGACCACGCGCGAAGGGATCTGCCACCGACCGCCTTCTATGGCACAGCGCCCGACGGTTCGGTCCGCCACGGCGCGGTC
>JAQCGR010000039.1 GCA_027619995.1 Pseudomonadota bacterium
GTCAGCAGCAGGCGCCGCATCATGTCGCGCATCGCGGGCGACGCGGCCGCCGTCGGCAGGCGGATCAGCAGCGCCTCGACGAGGGTGCGGTCCGAGCCGGCCCACATATCGCCGCCCAACCCGCCATTGCGGTCATTGAGGGTGCCGGCTGAATCCGGGCCCACGGCTTCGAGGACATCCACAGAGATTGCACCGCCCGCCGTCGCATCCCCCGGCGAACCGGGCCGCGCGGACGGCTTCGCCGCTTCGTCGGGCAGAATATTCTGGGGCACCAGGGGCTTGGGTGTGCCCTGGGCCTGGGCAAAGCCCGGCCAGAGAAGAATGGCGAGAGCGAGAAACCCGGCGCTAGGGCTGGAAACGCGCATTCGGGATCACTTTCTCGACCCGTTCGGTCGGGGGCGGGATATCCCAGCTGACCAGAAAGACGCCGCCGACCACGATGGCCGCGAGGAGCAGAATGCCGAACAGGGCCGAGAGTTTGCGCATGGTAGGGACGATCAATCGTTAATTGATGGGCGTTAGTTGGCGGGCGTCGGTTGCCAGGGCCGGCCGGTGGCCGAAAGCCTAGCGACTCGGTTATCGGCTTTTTCTGATAGTGTTGCAGTATGTCGATATTACGACAGGGGCCGCCCCCCGCAAGGGCGCCCGCGAAGAAGACACGCAATCTTGCGCCTTCGGGCGACGGAACGGGACATGAATAGCATCGACCCGGGCGAATCGGGGCCCAACGAGACCACAGGCGAAATCACAGGCCAGAACGGCCCCAGGCGCTCGATCGTCCTGGTCGGCTTGATGGGTGCGGGCAAGACCTGCATCGGCCGCCGCCTGGCCTCGCGTCTGGCTTGCCCCTTCGTCGACGCCGATGCCGAGATCGAGAAGGCGGCCGGCTGCACCATTGAGGATATTTTCGAGAGCCATGGCGAGGCGGCCTTCCGGGACGGCGAGCGGCGCGTGATCGCGCGCATTCTCGACGGATCGCCGGTGGTGCTGGCAACCGGCGGCGGCGCCTATATGAACGAAGAGACTCGCGCCAAGATCCGGCAGCAGGGAATTTCCGTCTGGATCCGGGCCGAACTCGACCTGCTGCTGAGACGCACAAGCCGGCGCAACAACCGCCCCCTGCTCAAGCGCGGCGACCGGCGTCAGATCATGGGAACCTTGATGGCCGAACGCTATCCCGTCTATGCCGAGGCCGACCTCACCGTCGACAGCAAGGACGGCCCCCCCGACGAGACCGTCGAGGCGGTGCTGCGCGCGCTGAACGAGCGGTCCGAAGACCGGCCGAACCGCCAGGAAGCCGACCCGGCGGGGATCGCCCAGTGAGCGGCCCATTGACTGGCGGCGAAGGCGCGGAGACCCTGCGCGTCGAACTCGACACCCGCGGATACGATATCCACGTCGGCTCGGGATTGCTCGACCACGCGGGCGCCCTCGCCGCCCCATTCATGCGCGGCCGGCGTGCCGTTGTTGTCACCGACAGCATCGTCGCCGACCTGCATCTGCCGCGCCTGCGCCATGGCCTGGAGTCGGCGGGCATCGCGGTCGAGGATATCGTCGTGACGCCCGGCGAGGAGACCAAGAGCTTCGCCAACCTGCGGAGCCTGCTCGACGAATTGCTCGACCGGCGGATCGACCGGGCGACGACGATCTTTGCCCTGGGCGGCGGCGTCGTCGGCGATCTGGCCGGTTTCGCGGCCAGCGTGGCCCTCCGCGGCATCGATTTCGTGCAGGCGCCCACCACCCTGCTCGCCCAGGTCGACAGTTCGGTCGGCGGCAAGACCGGCATCAACACCCGCCACGGCAAGAATCTCGTCGGCAGCTTCTACCAGCCGCGCCTCGTCCTGGCCGACACGGATACCCTGGCGACCCTGCCGGCGCGCGAACTGGCCGCGGGCTATGCCGAGGTCGTGAAATACGGCCTGATCGACGACCCCGACTTCTTCGCCTGGTGCGAAAGCCACGGCCCCGCGCTACTCGCCGGCGACGCGGCGGCGCGGCGCAAGGCGGTCGTCGAGAGCTGCCGGGCCAAGGCCCGCACCGTCGCGGCGGATGAACGCGAGGCCGGCAGCCGGGCCCTGCTCAATCTCGGCCATACCTTCGCCCATGCCGCCGAGGCGGCGGCGGGCTATGACGGCGGCGTGCTGCATGGCGAAGCCGTCGCCGCCGGCATGGCGCTGGCCTTCGATCTCTCCGTCCAGCTGGGTCTGTGTCCGGCGGAAGATGCCGCGCGGGTCCGACGCCACCTTGCCACGACCGGCCTGCCGACCGATTTCGCGGCCCTCGGATTGGCCAACCGCTCGCCCGATTCGCTGATCGACGCCATGCGCCAGGACAAGAAAGCCGAGGGCGGGGCCTTGACCTTCGTGCTCGTCCAGGGCATCGGTCATGCATTCGTCGCGAGGGATGTGCAGGCGGACGCGGTGCGCCGCGTCCTGACGCGCGCCCAGGCGGCCTGAGCGGACGGTGTCTACGTAACCCGAGATGGAATCATTTCCCTGGATCGCCCTGGCCGCGATCGTCGTGCTCTTGATCGTTTCCGGCTTCTTCTCCGGTTCCGAAACCGCCATGACGGCGGCTTCCCGCGCCCGCCTTCTGCGGCTTGAGCAGCAGGGCCTGCGCCGGGCCGGCATCGTCAATGCCCTGCGCCACGAGCAGGACCGCCTGATCGGCGCCATCCTGCTCGGCAACAACCTCGTCAATATCCTCGCCTCGGCGATCGCGACCAGCGTGATGATCGGCCTGGTCGGCGAGGCCGGCGTGATCTACGCGACCATCGCCATGACCTTCCTGGTGCTGATCTTCGGCGAGGTCCTGCCCAAGAGCTATGCCATCTTCCACCCGGACCGCATGGCGCTCGCGGTCGCGCCCATCCTGCGTCCGATCGTCTTCGTCTTCGCCCCGGTCACCCATTCCGTGCAGGTCATCGTGCGCCTGACCCTGCGCCTCTTCGGTGTGCGCATCGGCGCGGGATTCAATCTGGCCAATACCGAGGAAGAACTGCGCGGCACGATCGATCTTCACGCCCTGGACGCCGAAGCGGTGGTGCCCGAACGCGCGATGCTGCACAGCGTGCTCGATCTGCAGGACGTCGAAGTGGGCGAGATCATGACCCACCGCAAGGACGTGCTGACGGTCGACGCAGGCGCCGCGCCCGATTCGATCATCGACCAGATATTGGAAAGCCCCTATACGCGCCTGCCCTTGTGGAGCGGATCGCCGGACAACATCGTCGGCATCCTGCATGCCAAGGCGCTGCTGCGCGAAGTCCGTGCGCAAAACGGCGCGGTGGCCGGCCTCGATATCGTGAAAATCGCGGCGGAGCCCTGGTTCATCCCCGATTCCACCGCCGCTCTCGACCAGCTTCAGGCTTTTCGCGAACGGCGCGAACATTTCGCCCTGGTGGTCGATGAATACGGCTCTCTCATGGGCATCGTCACCCTGGAGGACGTGCTGGAGGAAATCGTCGGCGAGATCGCCGACGAGCACGATGTCGCGGTCGCCGGCGTCCGCCTCGGGCCGGACGGCTCGGTCATCGTGCGCGGCGCGGTCACGATCCGCGATCTCAATCGCCAGTTCGACTGGTCCTTGTCGGACGAGGAAGCCGCGACCATCGCCGGCCTGGTCATGTACGAGGCGCGAAGCATCCCCGAGGCGGGCCAGGTCTTCCACTTCCACGGCTTCCGCTTCGAGATCCTGCGGCGCGTCCGAAACCAGATCACTTCGATCCGCGTCACGCCGCCCGCGCCGCTCGACGCCGAGGCCGAAGAATAGGCCCCGCTTGACCGGGCGCACTGCCAGCCTAGAGTCTGCCGCCGCACCGAACACGGAGTCGACAATGCCGCTTTCCGCGCCCGCCGAACGGGAGCATGTCCATACGCGCAGCATCGAGTGCAGCGGCTATCGCCGGACCGACGGGCTGTGGGATATCGAAGGCCATCTGGTCGATACCAAGACCTATGGCTTCGATAACCAGGATCGCGGGCGGGTCGAAGCGGGCGAGCCGGTCCACGGCATGTGGCTCAGGCTGACGATCGACGACGACTTTTTAATTCACGAGGCCGAGGCGAACACGGAGTTCGGGCCCTATCGGCTATGCGGCGATATCGCGCCGAATTTCGCGGGCCTCAAGGGCCTGACGATCGGCCCCGGCTGGCGGCGCGGCGTGCACGCGACCGTCGGCGGCACCAAGGGCTGCACCCATCTCGTGGAACTGCTGGGGCCGATGGCGACGACCGCGTTCCAGACCCTATGGCCGTTGATCGCGCGACGTGGCAAACGCCCGGAGGGCCAACGTCCGGCCCTGATGGGCAGCTGCCACGCCTATGCCGAGGACAGCCCGATCTCCCGCCGCCAATGGCCCGATTATTTCAAGGCTCGGGAAACCCCGCCCGGCCGCGAAGCCTGACGGCGCGGCTTCAGGTCGCGCCCTGGCCGACCGCGTCCATGGCCGCATCAAGCGGCTGACCACCGGCGATGACCGATCGATAATACGCGACGATGAAAACCCGCATCGATGCGGTGAAGCTGGCTTCGTGCCGGCGCCGGTGCACGAGACCGCAGATTTCGTGAAGGTTTCGTCCCTCGCGCCTGGTGATATCCTCAAGCGCATCCCACATTTCCATTTCCAATCGCATGCTCGTGCGATGGCCGTCGACGTTGACGTTTTTGGTCATACGCGCCGGTGTCATTGACATCATTGCCCCTGGTCCCCTCTCAATATTGCCTGAGTCGGCTTTATACTCCCATGCGCCGCAACCCCTCGCCGCGCTAATAATTTTTTAGCAATTCCCATGCCATAGCCGGTTATCGACCTCGACCGACCGGTTAAATATCGCGTGTCGATACTTTCGGGGCATCAGGCCTCGTCCGGGGTCTGCGCCCGGATCGACAGCGCGTGCACCGGGCCGGCCAGTTCTTCGGCCAAAGCCGCATAAACCATACGCTGACGCTCGACACGGCTGCGGCCGGCGAAGGCGGCGGAGACGACATGGACACGAAAATGGGTCTCTCCTTCCGGCCTCGCACCGACATGCCCCGCATGCAGATGGGACTCGTCGATGACTTCGAGCGACTGGGGGGCGAGCGCGGCTTGCAGCTTGCTTTCTATTTTGCGATTGATTTGCATCTGTCGTCCTTTGAGCGATCTGAATTGGCCTGACCAGGCGTTCCGGTCGAAGCCGAATCGAACTGGCGCAGAGAGCGGTTTGGGCCGCTTGTCACGATGAACCGGGTTCACCATACTCCCCGGATGCAACATAGGCGGTCGCAACCGAACAGGCGCCAGGAGCCTGAAACGAGCTTGGCGCTGCGACCGTGTGATCATCCCGGTTGCATGGCCGAGGCCGAGTTTCGGGCGCCTCGTTCACGCAACGATCTGCGGTCCTATCTGTGGTTCTGTTTGGAACATATTCGCCAGTACAATAGGGCCTGGAATTATTTCGAGGGAATGGACGACGGCGAGATAGAGAATCAGGTCCGCAGGGACACGGTGTGGGAACGCCCGACTTGGCCCTTCGCGGGCCGGCAGGCACGGGCCTTCGCCGAAGGACGGTTCTCCGATCCGCTGGGCGCCTTCTCCGACGGCGACCGCGAGCGCGGGCGCCGCGAGGAGCGCGAAGAGAAGGAGAAGGCCCGCTACCGGCCCTCGCTCAACGGCAAGACGCCGGAAGAGCGCGCGCTGGCGGTCCTGGAAATCGAGCCGCCGATCACGGTCGACCGGATCAAGGCGCGGTATAAGGAACTGGTCAAACGCCACCACCCCGACGCCAATGGCGGGGACAAGCACGCCGAGGAACGCCTCAAGAAGATCAACGAAGCATATTCCACCCTGAAAAATTGCGCCCTTCTGGGCGCCGCACGATAAAAGCAGGAAAGCTCAGCCATGACGGACGCGACGCAGGCGAACAACGCCTACGCAGATTTTCCCGATGCCCCCGATATCAAGGTTTCGGTACGCCAGACCTTCGGCCTGGACACGGACATGGAATGCTCGGCCTTCAGCCGCGCCAACGAATACGTGCCCGAGCCGGACGATGCCTATCGCTTCGACCGCGATACGACGATGGCCATCCTGGCCGGCTTCGCCCATAACCGGCGCGTCCTGATCCAGGGCTATCACGGCACCGGAAAATCGACCCATGTCGAACAGGTCGCCGCGCGCCTCAACTGGCCGTGCATCCGGGTTAATCTGGACAGCCATATCAGCCGCATCGACCTGATCGGGCGCGACGCCATCGTTCTGCGCGACGGCAAGCAGGTGACGGAGTTCCGCGAGGGCATCCTGCCCTGGGCCCTGCAGCATCCCACAGCGCTCTGCTTCGACGAATACGACGCCGGCCGGCCAGACGTGATGTTCGTGATCCAGCGCGTGCTCGAAGCCGAAGGCAAGATGACCCTGCTCGATCAGAACAAGATCATCCGCTCGCATCCCTCCTTCCGACTGTTCGCGACCTCGAACACCATCGGGCTGGGCGATACCACGGGCCTCTACCACGGCACCCAGCAGATCAACCAGGGCCAGATGGATCGCTGGAACATCGTGGCGACTCTGAACTATCTCTCGCAAGAGGCCGAGGTCGAGATCGTCCTGGCCAAATGCCCGAATCACGACACCGAGGAAGGCCGTAAGACGATCACCGCGATGGTCGCCCTCGCCGACCTGACCCGTTCGGGCTTCGTCAGCGGCGATCTGTCGACCGTGATGTCGCCGCGCACGGTGATCACCTGGGCCCAGAACGCCGATATCTTCAACGATGTCGGCTTCGCCTTCCGCGTCACCTTCCTGAACAAATGCGACGAGATCGAGCGGACCACGGTGGCCGAGTATTACCAGCGCTGCTTCGGGACGGAACTGCCCGAATCCGGCGTCAACGTGACCATCTCGTGATCAGTGCCGAGAAATCTTGGGCTGGGTGATCGTGGGATGATCTTGGCATGAGCGACGGATCCAATCCGGTCGAGGAATTCAAGCGGGTCACCGGCGCCACGATGCGGGCGATGGCGCGCCGGCGCGAGCTGACCGTCAGCTTCACCGGCGAGCCGCCCGGCATCGAGGGCGAGACGGCGCATCTGCCCCTGCCCTCGCGCGAATTGAGCTACGACGAAGTCTCGAACCTGCGGGGCGAGGCCGATTCGATGGCCCTGCGCCTGCGCCACCACGATCCGAAAGCCCATTCCCGGCATATGCCGCGCGGCCAGATCGCCCGCGACGTCTACGAGGCGGTCGAGCAGGCCCGGGTCGAGGCGATCGGCGCCCGCCGCATGGCGGGTGTCGCGGCCAACCTGACCGCGGCCCTGGAAGAACGCAGCCGCAGCCGCGGCTATAACCGCATCAAGGAACGCGACGACGCGCCCATCGCCGAGGTCGTCGGCATGATGGTCCGCGAACAGCTGACCGGCATCGCGCCGCCCCATTCAGCGCGCGATATGGTCGATCTCTGGCGCAGCGTGCTGGAGACCCGCGCCGGCGCAGAACTGTCGGAACTGACCCGCCATATCGAGGACCAGGACGCCTTCGCCGAAATCACCCGGCGCCTGATCAGCGATCTGGATCTGGCCGATGAAGACGCCTCGGACGATGCGAGCGAAATCGATTCCTTCGACGAGGACGAGGACAGCGACGACGCCGATGGCGAGAGCGGCGAGGCCGACGAGGCAGGCCTCTCCCGCCTCGGGCGACGACATGCAGGAAGGCGGCATGGAGGACGGCGTCGAGGGCGAAAGCGGCGCCGCCGAGGACGACATGGACGCCGAATGCGTGCCCGGCGGCGGGGACGACGACCCGTCCCTCCCGGGCCGGCCCTTCCGACCCCAGGAGGATGGCCGCAACGTACCGGGCCTGCCCGCCTATCACCCCTTCACCAGCGAGTTCGACGAGACGATCGAAGCGGTCGAACTCTGCGACGCCCAGGAACTCGCGCGGCTGCGCCAGCATCTCGACCAGCAGCTTGCCAATATGACGGGGGTCATCGCGCGCCTCGCCAACCGGCTGCAGCGCCGCCTGATGGCCAAGCAGACCCGGTCCTGGAACTTCGATCTCGAGGAAGGGATGCTCGACGCCGCGCGCCTGTCGCGGGTCGTGGTCAACCCGGACACGCCGCTATCCTACAAGCAGGAATCGGATACCGAGTTCCGCGACACGGTGGTCAGCCTGTTGATCGACAATTCGGGCTCGATGCGCGGCCGGCCCATCACCGTCGCGGCGATGAGCGCGGATATCCTGGCCCGCACCCTGGAACGCTGCGGCGTGAAGGTCGAGATCCTGGGCTTCACCACCCGCGCCTGGAAGGGCGGCCAGGCGCGCGAGCGTTGGCTGGCCGAAGGCAAGCCGGGCAATCCCGGGCGCCTCAACGACCTGCGCCACATCATCTACAAGCAGGCCGACGCGCCCTGGCGGCGGGCCCGCAAGAACCTGGCCCTGATGCTGCGCGAAGGCATCCTGAAGGAGAATATCGACGGCGAGGCGGTGCTCTGGGCCCATAACCGGCTGATCGCCCGGACCGAGCAGCGGCGCATCCTGATGGTCATCTCGGACGGCGCGCCGGTCGACGATTCGACCCTGTCGGTCAATCCCGGCAACTACCTCGAGCGCCATCTGCGCGAGGTGATCCACTGGATCGAGGCCTATTCGCCCGTCGAGCTTCTGGCCATCGGCATCGGCCATGACGTCACGCGCTATTACCGGCGCGCGGTCACCATCACCGATGCCGAGCAGCTCGGCGGCGCGGTCATGGACCAGCTCGCCTCGCTCTTCGACGAGGACCGCATCAAGCAGAAATCGGCCATGCCGGCCCGCCGCCGCGCCCTGGGTTAGACACGCCGGGGGTTAGAAGCTCGGGGGGCTAGACGAGCCGGGGCTAACCGCTCAGGCGGTTCTCCAGGAAGTTCAGCGTCCGGGTCCAGGCCAGGGCCGCATCCTCGGCGTCATAGCGCTGGGTCGTCGGATTGGCGAAGGCGTGATCGGCCTCGTACCAATGGCTGGTATAGGGCTTGCCCGCAGCGGCCATACGCTCTTCGAACCCGGTCACCATCTCCTGGTTGATCCAGCCGTCGCGGGTGGCGTAATGGCCCAGGACCGGGCCCTTGAGGGCGCCCAGCGCCTCGACAGAGCGGCTGACCCCGCCGAATTCCGGCCCGACGCTGCCATAATAGACCACCGTCGCATCGACCGGGGCAACCAGACCGGCATTGAGCGACCAGCCGCCGCCGAAGCACCAGCCGATCGTGCCCAGCTTGTCGGTCGTCATGGTGTGGTCGCGCAGCCAGGCGTTCCAGGCATCCAGGGTTTCGGCCGCCGCCGACCCATCGAGACCGCCGGTCAGGGCCTTGGCCTCCTCCGGCGTGGTCGCGACCTTGCCACCGCAGAGATCGACCGCCAGGGCGACGTAACCCGCCTTGGCCAGTTCGGCGGCGACCGCCTTGATCTGGTCGTTCAGGCCCCACCATTCATGGACCAGCATGACCGCCGGCGCCGGCGTCTGGGCCGGCAGGGCCAGGGTGCCCATCACCCGGCGGCCGCCCGTGATGCCGATCTCGACCGTCTCGAGTCCGGCGGCCACGGCGCGCGCGATCAGCGGATCGGCCAGCACCGCCGCCAGGGGCAGGGCGGCGAGGCCGCGGAGGAGGGTCCTTCGTTGGATGGTCATGGTGCCGTCTCCTTATGATCCCGTTTCGCTGGATTGTGGGGAACTGCCGACGGAAAGGCCAATCGCAGTCGCGTGAGGCAGGAAAACTCCAAATGCCGGGAAAAGTGACGGATTCGGTGGAAATTCACCTGAAATGGCTCCGAATTGCGCAAGAATTGGCCCTCTCAAACCGTTGATTTTCCGCCTCGAATCCTCCCCGCCAAAGGCTTGCGGCCGACAAATCCGGGATTCTTGACAATTCTTTGCATTGGGGATTGCTATGCGGCTCATTCGACCGGGTGGATATATGTTCTTGTTATGTTTCTTTCAAGACCGAGCAAGCCTCGTGCTGGCCGCGCTATTTTGCGTCCTGGCGGCAGCGCCGGCCGCGTGCCAATCGAGATCGGCCGAGCCCGAATCGGTCGCGGTCGAGACCCGGCCGATCGCGCTCAATCCGAGCGACCCCGGCCAGATGTCGGTCGATCGGCTGCTTTATCGCGGCGGCCTGAAGCTGGACGCCGATTGGAAGGGCTTCGGCGGCTGGTCCGCCCTGCAGATTTCGGCGGACGGATCGCGCGCGATCCTCGTCTCCGGCAAGGGCCGCTGGCTGACCGCGCGACTCGGCTACGATTCCGAGGGGCGGCTGAGCGGGCTGGACGCGGCCGAAAGCGGGATCCTGCCCGGGCTGGACGGGGAGCCGCTGCTGACCGGTGGCGCCTATACCGATGCCGAGGACCTGACCACAGGCGCCGACGGCCGGCTGATCGTCTCCTTCGAACGGGTGCACCGGTTGTGGTCCTATCCGGCAGGGACACCGCCCTTCCAGGGTCCGGCCCAGGGCATCCCCGTGCCCGCCTTGATGGCCGGTGCGCCGAGCAACGAAGGCATCGAATCCCTGACCGTCCTGCCCGATGGGCGGCTGCTCATCGTCACCGAGGGCTATAGCGACGCGCCGGACACGGTGCTCGGCTGGATCGGCGGGGCGGAAGGCTGGGCGCCCCTGCGCATGGCGGTGGCCGGCGGCTACCGCCCGGCGGGCGCGGCCAGCCTGCCGACGGGCGAGGTCTTCCTGCTCGAACGGCGATTCAATCCGCTGGACGGCCTCGCGGTCCGCATCCGCCGCTTCGCCCCCGACGAGATCGTCGCGGGCGCGCTGCTCGAAGGTGAGGTCCTGGCCAAGCTCAGCCCGCCGCTGACGATCGACAATTTCGAGGGCATCGCGCTGCGCCGGGGCCCGGGGGAAACCCTGATCTATCTGCTGTCCGACGACAACCTGCGGGACAGCCAGCGCAGCCTGCTGTTGCTCTTCGCCCTGCCCGATTGAGGGGGCCGATTGAGCGCCCGTTTGAACGCCAGAAACGAAAACGGCCCGCCGAGGGCGGGCCGATGAGCACCGAAGGCGGCGGCGCCGGTCAGGCGGCGGCCGCTTCCTTCGCCTTGAGGATGCGCCGCTTCAGGCGGATCGCCGCGGTCGGCAGGTTGCGGTCGGGCGTGCCGATCAGGAAGGCATCGATGCCGCCGGCCTTTTCGACAGTGCGGATGCCGTGGACCGAGACACGCATGCTCAGGCTCTGCCCCAACACGTCGGACAGCATGCTGGTCTTCTGCAGATTGGGCAGAAAACGGCGGCGGGTCTTGTTATGGGCGTGGCTGACATTGTTGCCAGACATCACACCCTTGCCGGTGATCGCGCAGCGTCTCGACATGATATTCCGGTCCGTGGCCTAGAAAAGATATGTCGCCCCACCGGATGGCGAGGCGAACGGGCGCTTATTTAGGCCAGACGGGCCTATGGGGTCAAGTGGGGAAGGAGCGCGACTACGATAGCCGGCCATTCCCCAGCGACAGGACGCGCATACGAACACCGACTATCAAAATGAACCTCATGCCCCGCCTCCGCGCGGGGCATCCAGCACGCCGCAAGCACTGGATCGCCCGGACGGAGCCGGGCGATGACGATTTGACGAAATCAGATGGACACGCGACCCTAGCCACCCATTCCGTTGCGAAACACCGCCAGCAGTTCACGCGCCGCCGCAGCGGGGGTGATGCGTCCCGCGGCGACAGCCTCTTCCAGGGCTGGTAGGCGGCGGCGGATTTGGGGATCGGTGCGCAGGGCCTCGACCAGGCCCTCGCGCAACTCGCGCCAGAGCCAGGTCTTGGCCTGAGCGGCGCGCTGGGCGGCGATGGCGTCGCCCTTCTCCGTCACCAGGGCGGCGCGGAAGCGTTCGACGGCTTCCCAGACCTCGGCGACCCCCGTGCCCTCGGTCGAAGAAACGCGGACGACCTCGGCGCGCCAGCCGGGATGGGAGGGGCGCAGCAGATGCAGGGCGGCCTGGTAGTCGGCGGCGATGCGCCTGGCATCCTCGGCGAGGCCGCCGTCGGATTTGGTGACGACGACGAGATCGGCCAATTCAGCGATACCGCGCTTGATGCCCTGCAGCTCGTCGCCGCCGCCGGGCGCGACCAGCAGCAGGAACATATCGACCATCTCGGCCACCGCCGTCTCGGACTGGCCGACCCCGACCGTCTCGATCAGCACCACGTCGAAGCCCGCGGCCTCGCAGACCAGCATCGCCTCGCGCGTGCGCCGGGCGACCCCGCCCAGGGTCTCCCCGGCCGGGGAGGGCCGGATGAAGGCCGCGTCCTCGCGGCCCAGCCCCTCCATGCGGGTCTTGTCGCCCAGGATCGAACCGCCGCTGCGCTTGGAGGAAGGATCGACGGCGAGGACGGCGACCTTGTGCCCGGCCGCGATCAGATAGAGGCCCAGGGCCTCGATGAAGGTCGATTTTCCGACCCCGGGCGGGCCGGAGATGCCGAGGCGCATCGCTTTGCCGCTGTGCGGCAGCGCGGCTTCCAGCACGGCCTCGGCCCTCGCCCGGTGATCGGGGCGGGCCGATTCGACCAGGGTGATGGCGCGCGCCAGCGCGCGGCGGTCGCCCGCGCGAAGCTTCTCGACCAGGGTTGCCGCCTCGGCGGTATCCGGCGTCTCGCCGGTCATGATTTTGCTGCCCGATTCATGGGCCGAGCCTAGCGCGCGGCGCGGCCCAAGCCTACCGCGATGGGGTCGCGCCACTGATCGATTGCGGAGAAGGAACACGTCAGGGAATGTGCGCGCCCCACCTCACCCCGGCCCTCTGCTCCCCCGCAGGGGAGGAGAGGGAGATGCGCGGGGGCGGTGAACTGTTTGGAGAGAAGCCTGTACCGTCTTTCGCCTACTCCGTCGCCGCCGGGTCGGCCGCCGCCGGGGACAGGGCGCCTTGCAGGCGTTGCTGGAGTTCGGCGGTTTCCTGCTGGCGGCGCCACATGCCGGCATAGACGCCGTCGGCGGCGAGCAGTTCCTGGTGGCGGCCGCGTTCGACGATGCGGCCGGCTTCGAGCACGGCGATCTCGTCGGCGTCGATCACGGTCGAGAGGCGATGGGCGATCATGATCGTCGTGCGGCCCTGCATGATCTCGCGCAGGTTGTTCTGGATCTCTTTTTCGGTATGGGTGTCGAGGGCGCTGGTCGCCTCGTCGAAAAGCAGGATGCGCGGGCCCTTGAGAATGGTGCGGGCGATGGCGACACGCTGCTTCTCGCCGCCCGAGAGCTTGAGCCCGCGCTCGCCGACGCCGGTCTTGTAGCCATCGGGCAGGGAGATGACGAAATCGTGGATATGAGCGAGGCGGGCCGCATGCTCGACCTCCTCGCGGCTGGCCCCCGGCCGGCCATAGGCAATGTTGTAGTAGATGCTGTCGTTGAACAGCACCGTGTCCTGGGGAACGATGCCGATGGCGGCGCGCAGGGTGGTCTGGGAGACCTCGCGGATATCCTGGCCGTCGATGCGGATCGTACCGCCGGTCACGTCGTAGAAGCGGAAGAGCAGGCGCGAGACGGTCGATTTGCCCGCCCCGCTGGGCCCAACGATGGCGAGGGAGCGGCCGGGCGGCACCTCGAAGGAAACGCCCTTCAGGATGGCCCGGTCCTCGCGATAGGCGAAGGAAACATCGTCGAAGGTCACGCGGCCCTCGGTCACGGCAAGCGCGGGCGCGCCGGGTGGGTCCGTGACTTCGGCCTCGACCTCGATCAGCTGGAACATGGATTCCATATCGGCCAGGGACTGCTTGATCTCGCGATAGACGAAGCCGAGGAAGTTGAGCGGCAGGAAGAGCTGAATCAGGTAAGTGTTCACCAGGACGAAATCGCCCACGGTCATGCGCCCCTCGGCCACGCCGTTGCCGGCCATCAGCATCACCGCGGTCAGGCCGACGGAGATGATCAGGGACTGGCCGACATTGAGGGAGGAGAGGCTGATCTTGCTGCGGACCGCGGCCGCCTCGTAGCGCTGCATGGAGTCGTCGTAGCGCCGCGCCTCATGCGCCTCGTTGCCGAAATGCTTGACGGTTTCGTAGTTCAGCAGGCTGTCGATCGCCTTGGTATTGGCCTCGCTGTCCATGGCGTTCATGCGGCGGCGGTATTTGAGGCGCCATTCGGTGACCGCGAGGGTGAAGACGATGTAGCAGAGGATGGTGCCGAAGGTGACGGCGGCATACCAGACGTCGAACAGACCCCAGAGGATAGCGCAGACCATCAGCACCTCGACCAGGGTCGGGATGACGTTGAAGAGCATGAAGCTGAGCAGGAACTCGATGCCCTTGGTGCCGCGCTCGATCGCCCGGCTGAGGCCGCCGGTCTGGCGGTCGAGATGGAAGCGCAGGGCGAGGCGGTGGAGATGCTCGAAGGTGGCGAGGGCGACCTGGCGGATCGCGCGCTGGGAGACCTTGGCGAAGACCGCGTCGCGCAACTCGCCGAAGGCGAGGGAGAGCACGCGGATCAGGCCATAGGCGAAGATCAGCCCGACGGGCACGACGACGATCGCACTCGCCCCGACATTCAGGGCATCGACCGCGTCCTTGTAGAGGATCGGGACATAGACATTGGCCAGCTTGGCCAGGACCAGCAGCACCATGGCCGCCGTGACCCGCAGGCGCAGCTCCCCCTCCCCCTTGGGCCAGAGATAGGGCAGCAGCGCGCGGATGGCGCGGGCGTCTCCCTTGGAATAGAGACGCGACTGGGAATCGAAGGGGCGGTGGGCCATGGTCCGAACTATATAGGGTCCGGACTATATAGGTCGCCTGAGGCCGTGCGGCCCGCGAATCGACGCAGAGATTCGATTTGCCCCGCCGGGCGCGCAAGCGAATACTTCATCAGTCGATGAATCTGGGGAGGGACCACCGTGACCGCGTTCGCCGAGACGATCCATGATTTCCACATTCCCGCGCGTGCGGGCAAGGGGTTCCGCGTCGCCAAGGGCGACCTGATCCGCATCACCGACCTGCAGGGCGACCAGCCTTGCGATTTCTGGGCCTTCGCGGCGGAGAACCCGCGCGAGTTCCTGTCGCCGGAACACACCAAGCCCTCGATCAGCAAGGTCAGCCCCAAGCAGGGGGACGCGGCCTATACCAACTACCGCCGGCCCATCGTGACCCTGGTGGAAGATAATTCCATCGGCAATCACGACATGCAGTTCGCGGCCTGCGACGAGCCCCGCTATATCCAGCTGAAGGCGCCGATGCCCCATGCCAGCTGCCAGGGCAACCTGCATATGGCGCTGGAGGAACTGGGCATCGATTTCGACGCGGTGATCCAGCCTTGGAACCTGTTCACCAATTTCTTCATCCTGCCCGATGGCGGCATCGATATCCGCCCGCCGGGCACCAAGGGCGGCGACAATGTCGTCCTGCGCGCCGAGATGGACGCCCATATCGTCGTCTCGGCCTGCCCTCAGGACATGAACCCCACCTGCGGCGGCAGCCCCACCGATCTGCGGGTCGAGGTAGGCCGGTAGAGGGCGGGTCCGGTCCAAGCGGCCCCGCGCCCTTCGAGACGACCCTGCGGGCCTCCTCAGAGTGAGGGTCCTAGGGCAATGGCGAGTTCCACCCTCTCCTCATCCTGAGGAGCGCGCAAAGCGTGCGTCTCGAAGGGTGATTGGCAACCCGCCGCGTGGTTCCGACTAGGACAGGCGGCCGAGGGCGCGGCTCAGGAACAGGTAGAGCTTGCCGGTGTCGGAGGTCAGGAAGACGGCGCTGAACATGTTTTCGGGGTCGACCTCATCGGCCGCGCCGATCAACTCGTCGAAGCGGGCGAGGTAGCGGTCGACATAGCCTCGGAACACCCTGTCCTGCTCGTATTTCTTGCTGATCAGGGTGTCGGACCGGGTGTCGCTGGCGCCCAGGAAATCGCGCAGCACCGCGCCGTGATCGCCCTGGACATAGGCGCGCATGGCACGTTCGGGCACCGGGTGATCCAACACCCGGGCCATATCGACGCCCAGGGAGCCGAGATCCTGCAGGATCTCGTTGGCCGCGAGGAGGAAGCCCCGGCGGCGGGTCTTGCCCTCGTTCTCGGCCAGTTCGCGTGCCCGGCGGCCGGCCTCGTCGGAGGCATGGAGCAGCGCCGCGGATTGCTCGCGGAAGACGTCGCTCGCCGCACGCGCCTGGGCGGTCGCCCGTTCGACCGTCTGGCCGAGCTGGGCGCCGTGGCGCGAGAGGTCGCGCACCATGGTGTCGATCCGGTCGGAGGAAACCTGCGTGGTTTCGCCGATCACGCGGGACTGGCCCTGCAACTCGCGCCCGACCGTGCCGATCTCGGCCACCGCGCGACCCGCCGCCTCGGCCAGGGAGTCGACATGGCCGCGGAGGACCTCGCGCAGGGTCGCGTCATGCTCCAGGGTCGAGCGGGTGGCCTCGCCCGCCTCGCCGGCATGCTGCCCCATGCGCTCGATCGCCGCGCCGATCTGCTCGCCCGCGCGCTCGGCCGCCTGGGTCAGCTCGTCGGCCCGCCGGCGCAGCGCCTCACCCACCGCATCGACCTTGGCGGCGGCGTCGCTCGAGGCATCGCCCAGCACCTTGGCCTCGCGTTCCAGGACCTCGCCGATATGGCGGGTATGGGAGACCGTGCGGTTGGTCGCTGCCGCCAGTTCGAGGGTCTGGCGCCCGAACTCGACGCGCGCGGCGGCCATGCGGGCGGCCGCGTCCTCGCCGGCCTCGGCGATCTCGCCGCGCCGCTCGCGCAGGCTCTCGGACAGTTCGGCCGCGCGGTCGAGGGCCTTGTCGGCGGAATCGGTCAGGGTCTCGGCGCCCTTGCCC
>JAQCGR010000394.1 GCA_027619995.1 Pseudomonadota bacterium
GGATTTTTCATCCGCGAAGGCTACGAACCACCCGTCTCCGTATCAACCCCGTTTGCTTTGACAGTGCCCTACGATAGATCTCTGGCAGTTTCATGATCGAATGTGTCGTCAAAAATCCGTCCAATGTCGGGGAGTGTCCGATCTGGTGCCCGGTGGAAAAGGCGCTGTACTGGATCGATATCTACGCGCCGGCGATCTTTCGCTACGACCCGGCGACCGGCGAGAACCGGCGCTGGGATATGCCTGAGCACGTGGGCAGCATCGCATTGCGCGACTCCGGCGGCCTTGTTGCAGGGATGGCGTCGGGTTTTTGTTTCATCGACCTCGAAGCGGGGACCGTCACGCCCATCGTCGATCCGGAATCCGGCGATCCGGGCACGCGCCTGAATGACGGGCGGTGCGATCGGGCCGGACGGTTCTGGGCCGGCAGCATGGCCGAGGCGGTGGATCGCCCGGTCGGCGCGCTTTATCGCCTGGAGTCGGACCTCTCCTGTCACAAGGCCTTAGACGGCTTTCTGTGCTCGAACGGCCTGGCCTTCAGCCCCGATGACCGGATCCTCTATCACGCCGACACGCGGGGTCGCTCGGTCTTCGCCTATGATTTCGATATCGAAACCGGCGGAGTCCGGAACAAGCGCCTGTTCTGCACCACCGACGACCGGTTGGGCGAAGGGCGGCCGGACGGCGCCTGTGTCGACGAGGAAGGCTGCTACTGGAGCGCGCGCTGTGACGGCTGGCGGGTCGTCCGCCACGCTCCGGACGGGCGCGTGATCCGGGTGGTGGATGTACCCGTCGGCACGGTCACGATGTGCGCCTTCGGCGGCGAAAATCTCGACATGCTCTATATCACCACCGCGACCGACGGCAGACCGCCCGAAGAGCTGAGCGACCAGCCGCTCGCCGGCTCTCTCTTCGCGGTCGAGGTCGGGGTGCGCGGCCTGCCGGAGCCGCGCTTCGCGGGCTGACCATCACGATTTCGCGAAGGCTTGCGGCGGACCCCGCGAATCGCGCTATGCTGGGGCAACCGTTTCCGAATCATTCAGCAGGGAGGGCTGGCCATGACTGGTGCGCCGGGTACCCACAGGATCGTCGAAAAAGTCACGGAGATGAAACTCGAGCCGTTCAACCGCTACGGCGACGAGGTGACCAAGCTGTTCTGGAACCCGATCACCTTCGATCGTGCGACCGGCAAAGGCTGCTTCATCATCCGTTTCCTGCCGGGCGGGGTCTCCCAGCCGCATGAGCATCTCGGCTTCGAGGAATTCTACGTGGTCGAAGGCCCGATGGTGGATCACGACGGCGTGGCCTATGAGGTGGGCAGTTTCGTCTCGCTCGGCCCGAACGTGCGCCACTATTCCCATGCGCCGGAGGGCGTTCTTCTGGTCGCCTGGCTGTCCGGGAACAACCGCGCGCTGGAAGAGGGCGAGGAAATGTCCTTCGGCCCGGACACGATCAAGACGGGCCGTTACCTGCCTCCGACCGGCACCGCGCCCAAGGGCCCGATCGGCACGCACAGGATCGTCGAGAAAGTGGCCGATCTGGAACTCACGCCCTTCGATCGCTATGGCGAGGATGTGCCCAAGCTCCATTGGAACCCGATCACCTTCGACCGCGAAACTGGCAAGGGCTGCTTCATTATCCGTTTCCTGCCGGGCGGCGTGTCGACTCCGCACGAGCATTTCGGGATGGAGGAGTTCTACGTCATCGAGGGCGAGTTGATCGATCATGACGGCCAGAAGTATTCGGCCGGCGATTTCGTCTCCCTCGGGCCGAACGTACGGCACTATTCCTATTCGCCCGGCGGTGCGTTGACGGTGGCCTGGCTGACCGACACCAACCGCACCCTGACCGAAGGCGAGGAACTGTCCTTCGGCCCCGATGTGCTGCACAAGGCGCGTTACCGGCCGAAGATCGCGGCAGAGTAGCCGAGGGCGTCATGGCGGAGGGCAAGTCGCCGGCGACCATCCCGCCCGCCGGGCGGGTGGTCATGATCTCCGGCGCCAACCGGGGAATCGGCTTGTCGGTGGCCCGGCATCTTCACGAATTGGGCTATCGCCTCAGCCTGGGCGCGCGCGATCCGGCCAAGCTGGCCGAAGCCGTTGAGGATCTGGGCGGCGATGTTCTGCAATGCCGCTATGACGCCGAGGACCGGCCGACCGTCGCAAGCTGGGTCGAGGCGACGGTCGAGCGGTTCGGCAAGATCGACGCCCTGGTGAACAATGCCGGGGTGCTGCGCGCCTTCCCCTTCGACCAGCCGGACGAACCCCAACTCGACGAAATGTGGGCGGTCAATGTGAAGGGGCCCTATTTCCTGTCCCTGGCCGCCCTGCCGCATCTGTGCAAGACGGGGCAGGGGCGGATCGTCAATATCCTGTCCAATTCGGGCCTGCGCTATGCCGGCGGTGTGCCGGGCTACGCCATGTCGAAATTCGCCGCCACGGCGCTGACCCATGTGCTGCGCTACGGCGCCTGGGACGACGGGGTGCGTGTCTGCGGCCTCTGCCCCGGCGCGGTCGACACTGATATGAGCAAGACCAACGCGCCCTTCCCAGGCGAGAAGATCGACCCGGACACCCTGGCCGTCATCGTGGCCATGGCCCTGTCCCTGCCCAACAGCGCCTCAATCGCGACGATGCCGATCAACTACGCGCTGGAAAGCGTGGTCTAGAGCATTTTCCGATCACTCTTGGTCATATCCGGCTGCGGCGAAGTAGTTTTGGCATTCTGTGG
>JAQCGR010000040.1 GCA_027619995.1 Pseudomonadota bacterium
CGTCCCACCGGCACCGCCAAGAAGGAGAGGAGCCATGGCTCTCAAGGATATTCTCGTTCATGTCGACAATGACGAGCGCGGCGCCGCGCGGGCGCGTTTCGCCGTCGATCTGGCGCGCCGTCATGAGGCGCATCTAACCGGTCTGGGGGTCAGCGGGTTTTCGAGCATGCCGACCTTCGTCGATGCCGAACTGCCGGCGGAGATCATCCAGGCGCATATCGACGCCTCCCGCGCCGAAGCGGACGCGGCCGGAGACACCTTCCGCAAGGTCGCGGGAAAGGCCGGGCTCGGCGTGGAATGGCGGTCCATCGAGGAGCCGGTGGCCGATGTGGCCAGGGTCGTCGCCCTGCATGCGCGCCACGCCGATCTGACGGTGCTGGGCCAGCCCGACCCCGAGGCCCATGGCCGCAGCCTGAGCCTGGATATCGTCGAGCGCCTGCTGCTCGATGCCGGCGGGCCGGTGCTGTTGATCCCCTATGCGGGCAAGTTCGAGACGATCGGTAGCCATGCCATGCTGGCCTGGAACGGCAGCCGCGAATCGGCGCGGGCCGTGCGCGATGCCCTGCCGTTCCTGGAGAAGGGGGCCAAGGTCACGGTGCTGCAGGTCAATCCGCCCAGCCGCAAGCCCGCCGACCGCGATGTCGCGGGGGCCGATATTTCGGTCCATCTGGCACGCCATGGGCTGAAGGCCGAGGCGACCCATGTCATGGCCGAGGATATGAAGGTCGGCGACATGATCCTGTCCCGCGCCGCCGATGCCGGGGCCGATATGATCGTCATGGGCGCCTATGGCCATTCGCGCCTGCGCGAAATGGTCCTGGGCGGCGCGACCCGCTACATCCTGCAGCACATGACCGTGCCGGTGCTGATGTCGCATTAGGCGGTGGCCGGCCGATGCGCGAGGCCGCTTGAGCGGCCCCGCGCGTACGCCTAGTCTTGTCGGCCGAATGCAGCGGGCGACAGGAAAGGGCAGGCCATGGCCGTCAAGAAAGAGATCGAGGCGCTTCACAAGGACATGACAGCCTGGCGGCGCCATGTTCATCAGCATCCCGAGACCGCCTTCGAGGAAGAGAAAACGTCCGATTTCGTGGCGGAAAAGCTCGAATCCTTCGGCATCGAGGTCCATCGGGGCCTGGCCGGGACCGGGATCGTCGGCACCCTGAAGGGGAAGTCGGACAAGAACAGCCGCGCCATCGGCCTGCGTGCCGATATGGACGCCCTGCATATCCACGAGCAGACCAACCTGCCCTACGCCTCGGTCGGCACCGGCCGGCACGAGGGGCGGATGCATGCCTGCGGCCATGACGGCCATACCACGATGCTGCTGGGCGCGGCCCGCTATCTGGCCGAGACCCGCGATTTCGACGGCACGATCCATTTCATCTTCCAGCCCGCCGAGGAGAACGAGGGCGGCGGCCGGGTGATGGTCGAGGAGGGGCTGTTCGACAAGTTCCCCTGCGAATCGGTCTATGGCCTCCACAACTGGCCCGGCCGGCCGGTCGGCACCTTCGCCATCCGGACGGGCCCGATGATGAGCGCCTACGACATTTTCGAGGCCAAGATCATCGGCAAGGGCAGCCATGCCGGCATGCCCCATCAGGGCCGCGATCCGGTGGTCTGCGGCGCCCAGATCGTCACCGCCTGGCAGACGATCTCCAGCCGCAGCACAAATCCCTATGACGCGGCCGTGGTCAGCGTGACCCAGTTCCACGGCGGCGATACCTGGAACGTGATTCCGGAAGAGGTCGTGCTGCGCGGCACGACCCGCAGCTTCAAGCCCGAGGTGCGCGACAGTATCGAGGCTTCGATGGAGCGTATCGCCCGGGGCATCTGCCAGGGCATGGGCGCGGAGCTCGAGTTCCGCTACGAGCGGCGCTATCCGCCGACGGTGAACTGGGAGGCCGAAACCGAAGTCGCAGCCCAGGCGGCGGCGGCCGTGGTCGGGCTGGACAAGGTCGATCGCGATCCGACCCCGACCATGGGGGCGGAGGATTTCGCCTTCATGCTCGAGGCCAAGCCGGGCGCCTATATTTGGATGGGCAACGGCTCGGACGAAGGTGACCGCCGCCTGCACAGCCCCCATTACGATTTCAACGACGAAGCCCTGCCCGTCGGCGCGAGCTATTGGGCGACCCTGGCTGAGCAGATTCTGGGCAAGGCGAGTTAGGCGGCGAATACGGCTCTAAGGGGGGCGGGGGCTATGCGGCGGCGCGACGACCTTGTGTTTCCGATGGCGGAGTACGACTCCCGCCTGGCGGCTTTGCGCAAACGCCTGGCCGCGCGCGGGGTCGATGCCATGCTGGTGACAACGCCGGAAAACCTGTTCTACCTGACCGGTTACGAAACCCAGGGCCTGTGGTATTTCGCGGGCCTCGTCGTGCCGGCGGCGGGCGAGCCTTTCATGGCGACCCGCCATGCCGAGGACACGGTGGTCGAATCCGATACCTGGGTCGAGGTCAGCCGGCCGTTCCACGACAATCAGGAACCGATGGCCGTGCTGGCCGCCGCCCTGGCCGAGTTCGGCCTGGACGGAAAGCGCATCGGCTACGAGCGGACCAGTTATTTCTTTCGCGCGCATGAGCAGGACGGCCTGTTTTCGCGTTGCCCCAATGCGGATTTCATCGATTGCTCCTGGATCGTCGAGGAGGGGCGGGTCGTCAAATCCGCCGCCGAGATCGCGATGATCGCCCGCGCGGCCAAGGCGACCGAGGCAGGGACCCGGGCCGGCGTCGCGGCCGTGCATGCCGGGGCGACCGAGAACGAGGTCGCGGCCGAGGTCTATCGCGGCATGCTGACGGCGGGCGGCCATTACTGCTCGATGCAGCCCTACGTGGTGTCGGGCCCGCGCTCCTTCGTCAGCCATGCGACCTGGCGCGATCGGACGATCCAGGCGGGCGATTGCGTGTTTTTCGAGGTCGGGGCGACCGTCCACCGTTACAACGCGCCGATGATGTCCACGGTGATCGTCGGCGATCTCTCGACCGAGATGGAGGAGGCCGAGACCCTGGTGCGCGAGGCGGTCGCGGCGGCGAAGGCCGAGATCGCGCCGGGCCGGCCGACGGGCGAAGCCGATGCGGCGGCGCGCGCGGTGATCGCGCGCAACAGCTTCGGCGCGACCCAGTACACGCGCGTCGGCTACAGCGTCGGCATCGCCTGCACCCCGGGCTGGGGCGAGGGCCATATCATCGACATGAAGCCGGGCGACGAGCGGGTCTTCCGCGAGAACATGTGTTTCCACCTCATCCCCTTCCTGCAGATTTCCGGCAAGGCGGCGGTGGGCCTGTCGGAGGTGATCCGGGTGACGGAGACGGGCTGCGAGTCGTTCAACAGCTTTGAGCGGCGTATTTTCACGGCCTAGCCGGTTTGTCCGCACCGCCGGCCGTCCTCGTCCTGAGCCTGTCGAAGGACGAGGACGGCACGGTCCGGCGTCGCGTCATGGCCTCATACTTCGACAGGCTCAGCATGAGGCCGGCAAGATGGCTTTGTTCCAGATTTGATGGTGGGCTAGGCCCGGACCGCGGAACCAGGGATAACGAGAGGAATGACGATGGCCTTGGACCCGCAGGTGATGGACCAGCTTGTCGAGGCCGTGCGGCGCTTCGTCGAGGAGCGGCTGATCCCGCGAGAGCGCGAGGTGGCCGAGGCTGATCTTGTGCCCGACGAGCTGATCGCGGAGATGAAGGCGCTGGGCCTTTTCGGCCTGTCGATCCCCGAGGAATACGGCGGGCTGGGTCTCGATCTGGCCGAGGAGGTCCGGGTGGTGCAGGAACTCGGCCGCACCTCGCCCGCCTTCCGCTCGGTCTTCGGCACCAATGTCGGCATCGGTTCGCAGGGCATCCTTATCGATGGGACAGAGGAGCAGAAGCGCGCCTATCTGCCCCGCCTGGCGAGCGGCGAGCTGATCGGCTCCTTCGCCCTGACGGAGCCCGAGGCCGGCTCCGACGCTGCTTCGGTCCGCACCCGGGCCGAAAAGGACGGCAACACCCATTACCGCATCACGGGGACCAAGCGTTTCATCACCAACGCGCCGCGCGCGGGGGTCTTCACGCTGATGGCGCGCACGGGCAGCCAGGAGGACGGCGCGCGCGGCATCACCGCCTTTCTGGTCGATGCCGATATTCCGGGCATCACCCTGGGCAAGCCGGACCGCAAGATGGGCCAGCAGGGCGCCCATACCTGCGACGTGAATCTGGACAATGTCCGGGTGCCGGCCGAGGCGATCATCGGCGGTCGCGAGGGCCAGGGCTTCAAGACAGCGATGAAGGTCTTGGATCGCGGCCGCTTGCATTTGAGCGCGGTGGCGGTTGGCGCCGCCCGGCGCCTGATCGACGAATCCCTGGCCTATGCGATGGATCGCAAGCAGTTTGGCCAGCGCATCGCCGATTTCCAGCTGATCCAGGCCATGCTGGCCGATTCCGAGACCGAATGGCTGGCGGGTAAATCGCTGATCGAGGCTGCGGCGCGAGACTATGACGCGGGGACCGATGTTGCCCGGCGCGCGGCTTGCGCCAAGCTGTTCTGCACCGAGATGGTCGGCCGGGTCGCCGACCGGGCGGTGCAGATCCATGGCGGCGCGGGCTATGTGGCGGATTTTCCGGTCGAGCGGTTCTACCGCGATGTCCGGCTGTTCCGTCTCTACGAAGGCACCTCGCAAATCCAGCAGCTCGTTATCGCGCGCAGCATGATTCGCGAAGCCGAGCGGGAGGGGTAGCCGCCCCGCCCAGCCGAGAGTTTATGATCGCCAGGGCAGGCTCCAACGGAAGGAAACCCGATCATGTCGGCCCGACCCGTAAAGACTATGCCGCCGGAGGTGTTGCGCGACTACATGGAGCGATTGTTGCGCGCCGCGGGCTGCAGCGACATCAATGCCAAGGAAGCGGCGGAGGTCATCCTCGAAGCCGATATGCGCGGCATGGGCATGCAGGGCCTGGATCATATGTTCAGCATGTTCGCGGATCTGGAGCGCGGAACGATCGACGGAAACGCGAGGGCCGAAGTTATCGGCGAAGGCCTGGCGACGGCTATGGTCGACGGCCATCGGGGCCCGGGCCCGCCGGCCGCGGTGCTGGCCACTGATACGGCGATCCGCAAGGCCAGGGAAGCGGGATGCGCCACCGTCGGCCTGATCAACGGGGCCGGTATCTACATGGTCGGCTACTACGTGGAGCGGATGGCGCGGGCGGGCCTGGTGGGCTGCGCTTTCTGCGTCTCGGCCTCGCTCGTCCATCCCTATGGCGGGGTCGAACGGCGACTCGGCACTAACCCCCTCGCTATCGGCATTCCGACGGCAGGGGATCCGGTGGTGTTCGACATGGCGACCAGCGCCCTGTCCTTCTCCCGGGTCAAGTTTGCGGCCTATCACGACGAGCCTCTGCCCGAAGGCATGGGCGTCGATTCCGACGGCAATCCGACGACCGACGCCTCGAAAATCCTCGACGGGGCGGTTGCGCCGCTCGCCGGTCACAAAGGCTTCGGCCTCAGCCTCTGCGTGGCACTCCTGTCGGGCCCCTTGATGGGCGGTCACGCGGGCAAGGCGATCGACGGCTGGCACAAGCCGACCGGCGAGAAGGCGCCGCGCAGCCAAACCTTCATCGCGATCGATCCGGCTGCGTTCGGCGATCCCGAAGAATTTCGGGCGAACGCGCAAGCCTATATCGACGAGGTCAAATCGGCGCGAACAGCGCCCGGCGTGGACGCGATCCGCTATCCCGGCGAGCGTGCGCTGGCGCGCCGACGAGAGAGTCTGGCGGACGGCGTGGAGGTGTTGGAAAAGACCTGGGAAATTGCGGCCGAATACGCGGAAAAGCTCGGCGTCGATGTGCCGGCCTAGCCTTGTTGGGAGCTCGAGCTTGCGCCGGCCCCGCTAGGGCCGGAACAATGGCTACGGCGGTGGTCAAAAACGGCGCGGCGAGGCCGTGAAAGCGTAGGATATTCACGGCTGCGAACGGGTATGATCGGCGGATTGGAGATTTATGGCCCGCCGGGATGAACGGGATGGGGCCGCTACGGGGGAGAAAGCCAAGATGTCAGTCCGTCCTACCAGAACGATGGCGCCCGAGGTGCTGCGCGATTTCATGACGCGGATGCTTCGTGCCGCCGGTTGCAGCGATGTGAATGCGACCGAGACGGCCGAAGTCTTCCTTGAGGCCGATCTGCGCGGCGTCGGGATGCAGGGTCTCGACCATATGTTCGCGATGCTCGACGACCTGCGGCGCGGCACCATCGACGGCAAAGGGCGGGCGGAGATCACCCGTGAAGGGCCCGCCACGGCGCTGGTCGACGGTCATCGCGGCCCCGGCCAGCCGGGCGGGGTCTTCGCCACCGATGTCGCCATCCGCAAGGCCAAGGAGGGCGGCTGCGCGACGGTCGGGCTGATCAACGGCGCGGATATCTACATGGTCGGCTACTACGCCGAACGCATGGCGAATGCGGGTCTGGCCGGCTTCGTCTTCTCGGCCGCGCCCTCGCTGGTCCATCCCCATGGCGGCGTCGAGCGGCGCCTGGGCACCAACCCGCTCGCCATCGGTATTCCGACGGGGACCGACGATCCGGTGGTGCTCGACATGGCGACCAGCGCGCTGTCCTTCTCGCGCGTCAAATTCGCGGCCTATCACGGCGAGCATCTGCCCGAGGGCATGGGCGTCGATCCCGAGGGCAACCCGACGACCGAGGCGGCAAAGATCGTGGAAGGGGCCATCGCGCCCCTGGCGGGCCATAAAGGCTTTGGCCTGGGTCTATGCGTCGCCCTGCTGTCCGGCCCGTTGGTCGGTGGTCTGGCGGGCAAGGCGATCGACGGTTGGCTGTCCGAGGATGGCGACCGCGGGGTGCGCGGCCATACCTTCATGGCGATCGACCCGGCGGCCTTCGGCGATCCCGATGTCTTCCGTTCCAATGCCCAGGGCTATATCGACGAGGTCAAATCTTCGCGCAAGGCGCCGGGGGTCGAGTCGATCCGCATGCCGGGCGAACGCGCCCTGGCCCGCCGCCGGGAAAGCCTGGCACAAGGGGTCGAGGTCCTGGAAAAGACCTGGGAGATCGCCGGGCAATACGCCGCCAAGCTCGGCGTCGACGTGCCGGCATAGCCATGGCCGCAATGGAGTTCCCGCCGCGCGGCCGGCCGACTCGGCGTATCGATCCGGCCGCCCTGCGCGCGTTGATGCTGGGCCTGCTGCGCGCGGTGGGCTGCCCGCAGGATATCGCCGAGATCGCCGCCGAGGTCCATTGGGAGGCCGATCTGCGCGGCCACCATATCCAGGGCCTGGACCATATGACCGAGCTGGTCGGCAATATCCGCGCCGGACGCATCGATCCCGAGGGTCGGCCCGAGCTGGTGCGCGACGGCCCGGCCTGGGCCCAGATTTCGGGGCATAACGGGCTGGGCCATCCGGCCGGGCTGCTGGCGGCGGCGACGGCGGTCGAGAAGGCGGGCGGCGCCGGGGTCGCGGTGATCGGAGTGAAGGACAGCGCCGATATCTTCCTGGTCGGCTATTACGCGGAGATGATCGCGCGGGCGGGCTTCGCCGCCGTGGTCACGACCAACGTTCCGCCCCATGTCCATCCCTTCGGCGGGGCCGAGGCCGTTCTGGGCACCAACCCCATCGCCTTCGCATTCCCGACTGCGGGGGCAGATCCCGTGATCTTCGACATGGCGACCAGCGTGGTCGCCGCCTCGCATATCCGCCAGGCAGCCTATGACGGAAGCCCGATTCCGGAAGGGATCGGCGTCGGCCCGGACGGCAGGCCCAGCACTGATCCGAAGATCGTCGAAAAGGGCTCGATCGGCAGCATGGCGGGGCATCGCGGCTCGGGTCTCGCCCTCTGCCTCGGCCTGCTCTCCGGCCCCCTGGTCGGCGCGGCGACGGGCAAGGCGCTCGATTCCTGGCTCGGCCGCGACGTGCCCCACAAGGGCCTTGGTCATTTTCTGCTGGCCGTCGATCCGGGCATCTTCGGTGATGTGGATACTTTCCGCGCCGCGGTCGAAGCGCATCTGGGCGAAATCCGGGGCGCCCGCCGGGCCGAAGGGATGGAGCATGTGCTGGTGCCCGGCGACCGCCTGTTCGAGACCCGCGCGCGCAGCCTGGCCGAGGGCGTCACCATGTATGAAAACGTCTGGCGCGAGGCCGCCAAGCTGGCCTCGACGCTCGGCGTGGAGATGCCTGCCTGAAACCCTCTCCCGTAGGGAGAGGGTGGCGGCGGACCCGGGCCGGGTGAGGGGATTGGCGGAATCCAGGCAATATCCGACCCCTCACCCTCCCGCACCGGGCGGTGCGGGCCCCTCCCTCTCCCTCTGGGAGAGGGAAAAGTGGTGAAGACGCAGGCAGTTGAAACCCGCGCGGCGCCATGGCGGAATGCGAGACGGATTTGGTCGGTGGAAGGGGTCTAGGCAGTGGAAGACTGGATTTCGCGCAAGGATCTGATCGACGCGCGGCGGCTGAAGGAGCTGTCGCAGCGCGACGACGCGCTGGCCTGGCTTCAAGTCGGCAGCCAGTTCGCGGCCCTGGGGGTCACGGGCTACGGCATATATGCGCTCTGGGGCAGCCTGTGGGTCGTGCCCGTCTTCCTGCTGCATGGCGCGATCCTCTGGGGTTTCACCTATGCCGGCCAGCACGAGCTCGTGCATCTGATGGTCTTTCGCAGCCGCGCGCAGAACGACTTTTTCGGCCATCTCGCCAGCTTTCTGCGGATCTACCCCAACAGCTACCAGCGGCTTCTGCATTTCACGCATCACCGCCACACCAAGATCGCCGGCCTCGACCCCGAACTTCTGGCGCAGAAGCCCTGGACCGTCTGGGGCTATCTGAATTTCCTGGCGGGGCCGAGCTATTGGACCGCGCAGGTCCGCATCACTCTTGGCCATGCCCTGGGCCATGCGCCGGAGCCCTTCCTGAAGGACAAGGAACGGCGCATCGTGATCCGCGAGGCGCGGCTCTATCTCCTCGGCTATGCCCTGATCGCGGCTCTCTCGGTCTATTTCCAGACCTGGGCGGCGGTCATCTACTGGTGGGGGCCGATCCTGGTCGCCACACCCTTCTACCGGTTCTACACGGCTGCGGAGCATCACGGCCGGCCGAACAGCGCCAGCGTGATCGAGAACACGCGCACGACCAGGGCGGGACCCATCTTGCGCTGGATGATGTGGCAGATGCCCTATCACACCGAGCATCACCTGTTTCCGGGCGTGCCCTTCCACAAGCTGGGGGCGCTGAGCCGCGAATTGCGCGACCGGCCGGACTCGCGGCTGAACGGCGTCAACGAAATCGCGCCCGGTCATTTCGCGGTGAACCGGGAGATCCTGGCCATGATCCGCCGGGGCGAAGATCCGACCTTCCTGGCCGAGGCCGCACAAGCGTAAGAACGCTGTGACGGTGCCGCTTCCCAGATAGGCTGAATTGCCCGGACTTCGCCGGGCAATGACGGCAATGGGATGGTGGGTTGGCCTTTCCCCTCGACCATTCGTCATGCCCCGGCGAAGTCCGGGGCATCCAGGCCTTCCGCCGAAACGTCGGCCCGTTAAATGCCCACGATATGCGTGCCGCCGTTGACCGGCACGAGCTGGCCGGTGACGAAGGCGCTTTCCTCCGAGGCGAGGTAGCAGACGGCATAGGCGATCTCGATCAACTCGCCCATGCGCTTGAGGGGAATTTCGGTCTCGGCGCGCTTCTTCAGGCCCTCGATTCCGCGCGCCCGCAGGGCCATCTCGGACATGATCGGGCCGGGGCTGACCGAATTCACCCGGATATTCCAGGGCGCCAATTCCTTGGCCCAGGCCTTGGTCAGGCCGATCACGCCGGATTTCGAGGCGCTGTAGACCGAGTTGTTGACCGCGCCGCGCTGGCCCGCGCCGGAGGAGATATTGACGATGACGCCGGATTTGCGCGCCTTCATGCCCGGCAGGACGGCCTGGGTGCAGGTGAACAGCCCGGTCAGGTTGATTCCCATCATCAGGTCGAAGGCGTCTTCCGTGACCTCTTCGGTCGGTGTCGCGCCGTGAATGCCGGCATTGTTGACCAGCACGTCGATCCGGCCGAAAGCCTTTTCCGCCACCGCCGCGCCGGCCGCGAAGGCCTCGGCATCGGTCAGGTCGCAGGCGAAGGTTTCGACCCGCCCGCCGGCCGCGCGCACCAGTTCGGCGGTTTCGGCCAGTTTATCTTCCAGCAGGTCATGGGCGATGATCGACGCGCCGCGCTGGGCCATCAGAATGGCGTCCTCGCGGCCCATGCCGGCGGCCGCGCCGGTGATCAGGACGACCTTATCTTCGAGCTGTCTCGCCACGGCGCTATTCCGCCGCGATGCGCGGCTGCCAGTCTTCGGCCCGGACATGTTCGATCCGGGGGAAGCGCGTCGCCTTCAGGCCCATCTGGAACCAGTTGATCATCGTGTAGACGTCGTAGACCGGCAGGCCCAGGGCGTCCGCCACGGTCGGGCCGAAGGGCGGCATATTGGTGCATTCCAGGACGATGGCCCCGACCTCGGGATGGTCCGTGACGAGGCGGTTGGCGGCCTCCATCAGGTCCGCCTCGCAATCCTTCCAGTCGTATTCGGTCGCCTTGTCGGTGAAGACCCGGGTCAGGACCTTGCCCGTCTCCGTGCCGACGACCGGGGTATCGAGGGGCACGCCGGCGGCGGCGAAATGCTTGGGAGTCAGATTGCGCGAATCGGCGGTAATGATGCCGACCCGCTTGCTCTTGGGCAGCGTGCACTGGACCCAGGGCACCTGGATGATCGAACTCGCCGCGACCGGAACCCCGGCATGTTCGGCCAGTTCGCGCTGGAACAGGGCGAGGAAACCGCAGGTCGTCGCGATGCCGTTGGCGCCGCGTTCGACCAAGCGTTTGGCGCCCTCGATGAAGGGGTCGAGAAGCCCGTCGAGCTGGCGGTCCACCACATTATGCGGAGTCGCGCCCTTGACCTTTTCGATCAGCACGGGAAAGGGCCAGGTGTCCGGGTTTCCGCCGTCGCCGACGACGCGCGGGAACTTGGTGTCCAGCATCAGGATACCGATTACGCTGCCACCATTGCTGCGCGAAATGTCGCGTTCCATCTCGTCCTCCCTCAGGGTTCGATGTTCGGGGAATGCTATCGCATATCCGGGGGCGGGGGCGCCAGTGCGACGCGCTATTCGGCGGCGATCAGCGCCGCGAAATCGGGTTCCAACCCGTCCTTGAAGCGGACCCGTCCCTCGGCCAGCAGCCGTTCGCGCAGGGGCAGGCCATTGCCACCGCTGGCGACCATTTCGGCCGGTGGGGTCTGCCGGGCCACCGCCGGCCAATGGCCGGGCTGGGGCGCGCTGCCCTCGGCGGCGACGGCCAGGGGGGCGTCGTCGACCACGGCCGGGGCCTCGACCACTTCCATGAAGTTCCAGCTGGCCTCGAGCGGGATGTTGTTGGGGTCGTAGAAATAGATAGACCAGAAAAGACCGTGGTCGACCGCACCGTGGACATCGATGCCGGCCGCCTCCAACCGGTCCTTGAGGGTGAAAAGCTCGGCCCGGCTGTCGACGATGAAGGAGACATGGTCGAAACCCAGCGGCTCGCTCGTCCGGTCGCCCGGGAACTTGCGCGCCATCGGGCTCGCCCCGTCATATTCGAAGAAGGCGACCTGGGTCTTGCCGTCGCCCAGCCGGAAGAAATAGTGGCGATAGCCGTCATGGCCGATGCCGGCGAAGAGCTCCATGCCGAGCAGGTCCCGGTAGAAGCGGATCGTGCCGGTGATGTCCTCGGTGATGAAGGCCAGATGATCGATGCCCTGAAGTTTCATGGGCATATTCTCGGGCCGAATCCGGGGCGGTTTCATGATGTGCCTCCCTTTCTCCAATGCCTGATAATAGCAGATTATGCGCCCCAAATTGCCGAGCCATCAGCGCCGCGCGGCGCGGGGGTCGAAGGCGTCCTGCAACCCGTCGCCCAGGAAGTTGAAGGCGATCACGGTCAGGAAGATCAGCCCGCCGGGATAGAGCACCAGTTCGGCATGCGACCAGATCAGCTCATGCGCGCCGGTCATCATATTGCCCCAGCTCGGCATCGGCGGCTGGACGCCGAGGCCCAGGAAGCTCAACACCGATTCGAACAGCACGATGCCGCCCATCGACAAGGTGGTGGCGACGATCACCGGGGTCATCACATTGGGTAGGATATGGACCAGCATGATGCGGGTGCTGCGCGCGCCCAGGGCCTCGGCCGCGCGCACGAATTCGCGCTCGCGCACCGACAGGGTGGCGCCGCGCACCAGCCGCGCCACTGTGGTCCAACCGAACAGGGCGATGATGGCGATCAGGCGCCAGAGCTGCGCCGCCTCGCCATGGGCGGCCTCCGCCGGCAGGCCCAGCTTGGCCAGATCGACCTTGGCCAGGACGATCAGCAGGGGCAGCAGGGGCAGAGCGATCACCGTGTCGGTGAGGCGCATCAGCAGGGCATCGGCCCAGCCGCCGCGATAGCCGGCCAGGATGCCGATGGCGGTGCCGATCACCGCCGCCGCCAGGGCGGCGGTCAGGGCGACGAAGAGCGACACCCGCCCGCCATAGAGCAGGCGCAGGAAGACGTCGCGCCCCAATTCGTCGGTGCCCAGCCAATGGGCGGCGGAGGGTCCCTCGAACCGGGCGAAGAGATCGACTTCCGTGGCGTCGAGACCGAGCGCGGCCTCGAGAAGCGGCGCGCCGGCGCAGAGGCCGCAGAGCAGAACCAGCACGACCCCGCCGACCACCGCCAACCGGTGTTCGAGAAAGCGCCGCATCATCATGCGGGTCAGCGAGGTGTGAACCCCCAAGGTGGCGGCATCACTCACGTCCGTGCGCCTTCGTAGTTCACGCGCGGGTCGAGGCGGACATAGAGCAGGTCGGCGGCGAGGTTCGACAGCAGAGTAATCAGGGTGACGAGCAGCAACCCGGCCAGGGCCAGGTTGAAGTCGTTGCCCATGATCGAGTCGTAGATCAGCTTCCCCATGCCGGGATAGGCGAACATGGTCTCGGTGATCAGCGCGCCGGAAAAGACCGTGCCGAAATGCAGACCGATCACCGTCACGACCGGGATCAGCGCGTTGCGCAGGGCATGGCGGGTCAGGACGCGCCAGGGAGTCGCGCCCTTGGCCTGGGCGGTGCGCACGAAATCGAGGCGCAGGGCGGCGATGGTTTCGCCTCGGATGAAGCGGGCATAGGCCGCGACGCTGCCCAGGGTCAGGGTCGCCACGGGCAGGACCAGATGGGCGGCCTCGGCCCCCAGCCCGCCTTCCGCCGGGACGCCCCCGGCGGGCAGCCAGCCGAGGCCGACCGAGAAGGCCATGATCAGCAGCAGGGCAAGCCAGAAGGGCGGAATGGAAATGCCGGCGAAGCAGAACAGGTTGACCGCGTTATCGGCCGCCGAATAGGGCCGGCGCGCCGCGATCAGGCCGAGCGGAAAGGCCAGGGCGACCGAGGCGACGAAGCTCAATCCCACCAGGATCAGGGTGTTGGCCATGCGCGGGCCGACGATCTCCAGCACCGGCCTTGCATATTGCCGGGAATAGCCGAGATCGCCGCCCAGCGCGGCCTGGAGCCAGGCGAGATAGCGTTCCGCGAAGGGCCGGTCGAGGCCGTAGAGCGCACGCAGCCGGGCGCCGTCCGCCGCCGTCAGGTCGGGATTGGCGCTGACCATCAGGTCGATGGGATCGCCGGGCATCAGCCAGATCAACCCATAGACCGCCACGCTCATCAGCAGGAGCACGACGAGGGTCTGCAGCAGGCGATGGGTGACGTAGGCGGTCATGGGTGAGACCGTCCCATGCGGGCGTCTATTCCGCCACCCGCCACTCCTCCACCCAGAGGGTCGAGGGATACTGATGGCCGGTGGGTCGGACGCCGTCGAGCCATTTGGGCATGACGTAGGGGTCGGCGCGGAAATAGAGGGGCAGGACGGGCAGTTCCTCGGCATAGATCGCCTGCAGGCGCTTCCAGAGGGCCAGACGCTTGTCGCGGTCCAACTCGACCTCGATGGCGTCGATCAGGTCGTCCACTTCGGGGCGCGAATAGCCGGGATAGTTCTGGCCCGCCCAGGCGTTTGCCTCGCTCGGGATCTGATTGGAATGCTGGGTGGTGCGCGGCACGTTCTCGGGCGAGCTGATCCAGGCGAACATGGCCATATGCGGGAAGCGGCGCATGGTCACGGTCTCGCCGAAGAAGACGCGCGCCGGCTCGTTGCGGATTTCGGTCTCGATGCCGACCTGCTTCCACTGGCTTTGCAGGACCTGCTCGACCAGTTCGCGCATCCTATTGCCCGCCGTGGTCATCAGGACGACGCGCAACGGCTCGCCCGCCGCGTTGTGGCGGATGCCGCCCCGGATATCGGCCCAGCCCGCCTTGTCCAGCAGCGCGGCGGCGGCCGCGGGGTCGTAGGGGTATTCGGGCAGATCGGGATCGTGGACCCAGTCGAGCGGATTGACGAAGCCGTTGGCGACCGGCTGGCGGCCCTCGAACAGTCGCTCGCTGATCGCCGCACGGTCGATCGCCGTCAGCAGGGCGCGGCGCACCCGCCGGTCCTTGAGGATCGGGCTGTCGAGGTTGAGGTCGATATGCTCGTAGGCGAGGCCCGAACGGTAGAGCACCTTGAAGGTCTCGCCGTGGCGCTTCTCGAAGGCCAGGGCCTGATCGACGGTCAGGCCCAATTCGCCGGCGATATAGTCGATCCCGCCGGACAGCAGATTGGCCTCCAGGGCAGCCGTGTTCTCGATGGTGCGCACGGTGATGCGGTCGAAGGCCGGTGTGGCGCCCCACCATGTCTCGTTCCGCTCCAGCACGACATGGGAGCCCAGTGCGACTTCTGTGATCCGATAAGGGCCGAAATAAAGGCCGGGATTGGCGGTATCCGTGTCGAACAGGGTGCGGTTGCGGTATTCGCGCGGCTCGGCGAAGGCCGGGCGCTCCAGATGGGCCGGCAGCAGGGTCAGCCCGCTCATGTCGTTGTAGTCGAAAGTCACGCGGTCGCCGTGCAGCACGACCGTCTTGTCGTCCAGGACTTCGACATCGAGGATGCGGCGAAAGGCCTCGAAATTGCCGACCCCGGTATCGGGATGGCGGCCGACCTGACAGGTGAAGACGACATCCTCCGCCGTGACCGGAACACCGTCGCCCCAGGTCGCGTCGGGATGGATCTTCAGGGTGAGGGCCATGCCCTCGCCGCCGTCCTTCAACGGTTCGATTTTCGCCAATCCGTTCTCAAGGGTGGGCAGTTCGGCGCAGAGCAGGCAGACGAGGTTCCAGTCCGCGTCATAGGCGGTGACCGGCCGCCGGGTCATGCCGAGGATGAAGCTCTTGGCCATCATCGAATCGATCAGCGGGTTGAAGGTCGAGGGGAACTGGGTGATGCCGATGGTCAGGTCGCGCGCGGCTGCTCCCCTGGCGCCCGGCCAGAGACTGGCGAGGACGAGGCCGAGGATGAGCGCATTACGAAGGAACGGGCGACGACACGACGGCATGAAGACACTCTTAAGCAGAAGGTCGCAGCAGCATAGCACCCGGCCTTGCCGCGCCCGTCATTCTCTCTGGCGTTCAGGCCGAAGAAGGAAGGTATTTGCACAGAAGATTGAGCGCCGCCTTGGGAAAAAAGGGTTTGTATAATACGTCCGTAGCGCCAAGCATGCGGGCGTATTTCAGGAAATCCTCCGATCCCATTGCCGCGCCCGACATGCAGATCACGGGCAGATTCGGATTCGTACTCCGAAACCGGCGCATCACCTCGAAACCGTCCATTTCCGGCATGAATATATCGGTGAAAACGACGTCGGGGGGAGCGAGTTCAATCATCTTCATGGCTTCCATACCATCGGCGGCGGTCAGCACGCTGTAACCGAATCGAGTGAGAAGTTTTGCCATCATGCGTCGAATTTGGAGGTCGTCGTCGATGACGAGGACGTTCATCGCGCCTTGGCTTTCTCCATGGGTCGCCATTCCATGAACTCGCGTATCGTCCTGGATCATGACTTCTGCGCCTGCTGCGGTTTCGAGGTGTCGTCGTTTCTCTTCAGAGCATCATGTAGAGCCTGCGCCAGAGAGGATCCCGTCCAAGGCTTCGCCACGATCCCGACTATGCCGATTTCCCCGAGAGACCCTTCGTCGATGCTGTGCCTCCGACCGGTCGTCAGAATGACGGGAATTTGGGGATGTATATCTTCGACTATTCGCGCGAGTTCGATCCCGGTCATGTCGGGCATGGTTTGATCCGTGATGATCGCGTCCCACCCATTCGGTTGATCCCGAAGAAACCCAAGCGCTTCGCGATCGCCATTCGCTGTTGTGACGTCGTAGCCAAGACGTTGAAGGAGGCGACTTGCGACATCCGCAATCGTCGCTTCGTCATCGACGAAAAGAATGCGGCCGCTGCCTCGGACAGCTTCTTGCTCTGGCTGTCCGGCATCGGCGGCTTGCCGGTCCGCCGCGGGCAAGTCCAGGCGGACACGGGTCCCGCTACCTAGTGCGCTATCGACGCTGATCGCCCCGCCAAGTTTGAGAACGATACCCAGAACGGTGGAAAGGCCCATGCCCGTACCCTGGCCGTCTGGCTTCGTTGAGAAAAAGGGATCGAAGGCCTGGAACAACGTCTCTCGATTCATACCGCAACCGGAGTCTTCGACGGTCACCACGACGGTGTCGCCCTCCGGCAGGCTGCCCAGCTGAAGCCGATGCATTCTAGTGGATTGATCGGAACAAAAGAATCCGATTTGGGATTCCGTTTTGTCTGTTGGCATGTGAGCCT
>JAQCGR010000395.1 GCA_027619995.1 Pseudomonadota bacterium
GCGCTTGACCAGTGGCTTCCGTAGGTCAACAAAGACCGTGTTGCGACGACCGCTTGAATCCGCCCAATACGTATCGATCAAATACACCGAGCGCCTGGCCGAAGCAGGGATCGAGCCCTCGGTCGGCAGCGTCGGCGACAGTTACGACAACGCCTTGGCTGAAACGATCAACGGGCTCTACAAGGCCGAGGTGATCCACCGACGAGGGCCGTGGCGATCCTTCGAGGCCGTCGAATACGCCACCCTGGAATGGGTCGACTGGTTCAACAACAGGCGATTGCTGCAACCCATCGGCAACATCCCTCCCGCCGAATCTGAACAACGCTACTATGCCATGCCGGACGGGCCAGCCATGGCCGCATAACTTAAACTAAATGGCCTCCGGCAATCCCGGGGCGGTTCAATCCGGGTCCATGCCCTTCAGGAACTTGAAGAGGTCGCTGTCCGTGGTAAGGGCGAGCGTGGTGTTTTCGGCGATCATTGCCTTGTAAGCCTGCATGGTCCGCGTGAACTCATAGAACTCCACCGATTCGGGGCTCCTGTTATAGGCATTCGCGTAAATCTCGGTTGCCTTCGCATCGGCAAGTCCCCGGATCTCTTCGACTGCGCGATAGGCTTCGGACTGGATCTTGTTCAGGTCCCGGACCCGGTTGCCGCGGATGCGGGCGGCCTCGCCGTTGCCCTCGGAAAGAAAGCGCTCTGCAATCTGCCGGCGTTCGCTGACCATTCGGTCGTAGATCTTCGGGCGAACGCTTTCGTTGTAGTTGATCCGCTTGAAACGAATGTCGAGCAGCTCGATACCGAACACCCGAACCTTTTCGGCCGCGGCGGCGAAGATTTCCTGTTCCACCAGCTTGCGCCCCTTCTGGATCAGTACGAGCGAGCCGATATCCTGTTTGAGCTCCGCCTCGGTCAGCAGCGCGTCTCGCAATGGGACGCGATCCTTGGTGGTGCGGATGATCTCGATCAATTCGTGCTTGGCGACCGCGTTGCGGGTCTCGCTGCCCAGTATGTCGTCGAGGCGGGATTGCGCGCTGCGCTCGTCGCGCAAACGAAGGAAATACTGCAGGGGATCGTTAATCCGCCAACGGGCGAAGAGGTCCACCGATATGTAAAGCTTGTCCTTGGTCGGCATGTCCGACGGACTGCCGTCCCACTCGAGAATGCGCTTGTCGATGGGATTGACGTCCTGGACGAATGGCATCTTGAACTTCAGGCCGGCCGTGGTGACGGGCTCGCCGACGGGCTTGCCAAACTGGGTGATGATCGCCTGCTCGACTTCGCTCACCGTATAGATCGAACTTGTCGCGACGTAGGTCCCGACCCCCAGGACTCCCACGAGGGCTATTAGCGCCACCCTGTTCATGGCGTCGCTCCTTGGGGCGCATCGAGATTGAGCAGTGGCAAGATGCTGGGCAATTGTCCGTCGACAATGATCTTCGAACGGATTCTCGGCAGGACGTCCTCCAAGGTCTCGATGTAGATACGGCGGCGCGTGACCTCCGGGGCCTTGTTGTATTCGGCCAGCAAGGCACTGAACCGGGCGACATCGCCTTCCGCTTCATTGATCCTCTTGAGGCGGTAGCCGTCGGCCTCGCGGATGCGCTGATCCTTCTCGCCCTGAGCCAGCGGGATGACCTTGTTGTAGTCGCGCCGGGCTTCGTTGATGAGCTTTTCCTTCTCCTGCTGGGCCTGATTCACCTCGTTGAACGATTCCTGTACCGGCTCGGGCGGATTGATGTTCTTCAACTGCACCTGGTCGATGCTGATCCCCATGGCATATTTGGTCGAGAGCGCCTGCATCTTGATCAACGCCTCGTTCTCGATCTCCTGGCGGCCGATCGTGATGACCTCGTCGACGGTGCGGTCGCCGACGACCTCCCGCATGACGGACTCGGAGACATAGCGGAGGGTTTTGGACGGCTCCCGAACCTCGAAGAGGAATTTCTTCGGATCCGAAATGCGATATTGGACCACCCATTCGACGAGCGCGGCATTCAGATCTCCGGTCACCATCTGCGTTTCCCGGGTCGCGTCGTGCGGGGACGGACTTTGGAACGGATCGGCGACCCCCGGGGTCGCGAAGCCGTATTCCTGCTTCAGCTGCCGCTTGACCGGTACGATCGTCGCCATATCGACGCCCAGCGGCAGCTTGAAATGCAGTCCCGGCGGAACCTCCTTGAGGTACTTCCCGAAACGCTGGATCACGGCGACGGAGTCGCTCGGCACCGTGTAATAGGCCGACCATGCGCTCCAGGCGGCCAGGGCAAGCACGGCGAGGACGAGTATTCCGCGCGGTTCGCCACTCGGCATGATCCCCTTGAGGCGATCCTGCCCCTGTCGGACCAGATCCTCGAAACCGGCGCCGCTATCCCAAGAGCCGCTGCTCGGGCTGCCTTCATCGTTTCGCGGTGGCATTGCAGCATCCTCCCATAGGCATCTGCAGTTCGGGTACGTGCGAGATCACGCTTCAACCGGAATCACCTCGATACGGATCATCTGGATGCGAAACGGGAACTTGCCGATAACGTAATCGACGAAGTCGATGGCGTTGGCCTGATTGTGCTTGACGTAGATCGTTACCGGGATTTCCCATGTGGGGCCTCCCAGTTGGTTGAGCCTGACTGAAACTCGCCCGAGATGCAATCTGAATAGCCCCTAGATTCGTAGACGCCTTCTTCCCTAATTTTGAGGCAAGGAGGCCATGATGGGCAAA